>CAZDRW010000247.1:0-5596 GCA_964507555.1 uncultured Desulfarculaceae bacterium | reverse complement strand
GTGACCTGCTCCAGGGCCTTGAGGGTGGCCGCCGGCGCGGGCAGGCCCTCCTCGTTCATCACCCGCTGCACGTTCTCCACCACCACGATGGCGTCGTCCACCACCAGGCCTATGGCCAAGACCAGGGCGAACAGGGTCAGGGTGTTGACCGTGGCGCCCAGGGCCAAAAGTACGCCAATGGTGCCCACCAAGGAAACCGGGATGGTGAGCGAGGGGATCAGGGTGGCCCGCCAGTCCTGCAGAAAGGCAAAGGTAACCAGCACCACCATCAAGAAGGTGACGATCAGGGTGAAGACGATCTCATCTATGGCCGCGCTCACATAGCGGGTGGTGTCGTAGGTGAGATCGTAGGCTATGTCCGGCGGGAAGCGCTTGGCCAAGCGCGCCATCTCGCCCTTCACCGCTTCGATGGTTTGCAGGGCGTTGGCCCCGGTGGTCTGAAAAACGCCCATGGCCAGGGCCGGCGAGCCGTTCAGGGTGGAGGTGCGGGTATAGGACTGGGCGCCCAGTTCCACCCGGGCGATGTCCTTGACCCGCACCAGGCCTCCGGATGGATTGCTGCGCACGATGATGTTGTTGAACTCCTCCACGCTTTTCAGGCGGCCCCGCGAACGCAGGGTGTACTGCACCTGCTGGGCCGGGCCGGCCGGGGCGGTGCCGATGGACCCGGCCACCGCCTGCACGTTCTGCTTGCGGATGGCGCTTATCACGTCGTCGGCGGTGATGCCAAGCGCGGTTAGCCTGCGCGGGTCCAGCCAAATGCGCATGCTGTAGTCCAGGGCTCCGAAGATGCGGGCCTCGCTCACGCCCTTCACCCGGGCCAGGGCGTCTTTGACGTTGATGCTGACGAAGTTGCTTAAGTAAAGCGCGTCAAGGCTTTGCTTGGGCGAAAAGAAGTTGATCACCGCCAGGATGTCCGAGGTGCGGGCGCGAACCTCGAGGCCCTGGTTAACCACCTCGCTGGGCACCAGCGGCGCTGCTTGCTGCACCCGGTTTTGCACGTTGACCTGGGCGATGGCCGGATCGGTGCCGACCTCGAAATAGACCGACAAGGCATACTGGCCGTTGTTGGAGCAGGTGGAGGACATGTAGATCATATCCTCCACCCCATTGACCGCAGCCTCGATGGGCGCGGCCACGCTGGCGGCCAACACCTCGGCGTTGGCGCCGGGATAGGTGGCCTGCACCCTGATTTCCGGCGGGGTGATGCGTGGATAATGGGCCACCGGGATGCGGAAAAGCGCCAGGATTCCGGCCATGGTGATAACCACCGAAATAACGATGGCCAGGCGCGGCCTCTCAATAAAGATCCGGCTGATCATGCGGCTGTTTTCCTATTCGGAGCCATTGGCAGGCACGGTGCGCACGGTTTGGCCGGGCCGCACTTTCTGCAGGCCGTGTACGATGATGGTCTCACCGGGCTTGAGGCCGGACTCCACCGCCCAGCCGGCGCCTATGGGCGCGCCCCGGGTGATGCCCCGGCGCTGCACCTTGCCGCCGCCGTCCACCAACAGCACATAGAGCCCCTCGCGGTCTTCCAGCACGGCCGCTTGCGGCACCACCGGCAGGGCCCGGGCCTCTTTCCGGCTGATCAGCACCTCCACATATTGCCCGGGCAAAAGCACCCCATCCGGGTTGGAGAACACGGCCCGCACCGCGATGGTGCCGGTGCCCGGATCAACCTGGGGGTCGGAGAAGTCCATGCGGCCTGCGAGGGCGTAGATTTGGCCGTTGGGCAGCTTGAGGCGGGGCACGAACTGGGCCGGGATGCTCTGGGGGTCGCGTGCGGCCTTTAGCTTGACCTCCACGAACTCGTTTTCACTCACCGAGTAGACCACCCGGATAGGGTCAATTTGCACGATGCGGGCTAGGGCGCCGGAACTGGGGCCCACCAGGTTGCCCAGGGTGTAGGCGGCCCGGCCTATGCGGCCGGAGATGGGAGCGACTATGGTGGTGTAACCCAGGTTGATCTCGGCCAGCTCCAGTACGGCCCGGGCCTCTTCCAGTTGGGCCCTGGCGATCTGCTCGGCGGAGAGGGCGTTGTCCATGTCGGTGGCGGCCACTCCGCCGGCCCGTACCGTGCGCAGGCGTTCCAGGTAGCGTACCGACCGGTCCATGGCGGCCTGGGCCAGGTCCACCTTGGCCTTGGCCTCGTGCTGCTTGGCCCGGTAGGGGGTCTGCTCCAACTGGATGAGCATCGCGCCGGCCTTTACTTCGCCGCCTTCGGTGAAGTAAAGCTTTTGTATGTAGCCCTCCACCCGCGCCCTGAGGTCCACGGCTTGGATGGCCTCCACCCGGCCCACGAACTCGGCCGCCGGATTGACCTCCACGGTGCGCACCTTGAGCACGGTGACCACCGGCGTTTCTTCGGCCGTGCCTTTTTCGGGCGCGGCGCCCGCCATGCCGGACCAGGTCAGCGTCACCGCTGCCAGGAGCATGCCGGCCCATTTCCCAACTCTGGCTATGGCCATCACGTGTATACCCCTGAAAATGGCGCGGCCTGCAAGCGCCGTGTAATTTGACTTAGCGGGCCTAATTCTACCCTAAACCAAGCCACGGTGGGAGTGTCTTGGTGATGTCCTGGAGGGAGCTACTCCGGGCGCTGGGATCAGTTCCGGCAATGCTGCGCATGCGCAGGGCCGAAGTATGCAGAGAGTTCTGCTGTTTGGGCCGGCCTGCCGTGGCTTATCGGTTTCCCAGCCCGGATGATTGGAACCCCCGAGCGGCGGCCGCCGCCCGGGGGATACGATTACTTATCCTTGTTTGCCTCGGACACCGGCACCCGGGCCCCGCTGTGGCTCAACTCCAAGCTGCCCCAGGCTCCGGTGATGAGCTTGGGCTGGTGGAAGGTGCACACTTTATAGAAATAGCCATCTTTATCCTTGGCCATGATGGCGGCGGCCAAGTGGCGCGATTTAACCGGGCTGTTGCCGCCGCTCATGCGGTCGATCCACCAGTCCTTGTCGATGATGTTAAGGCGGTAGATCTCCGGCCAACCGGCATTGACCGCCAGTTCACGCATCTTGGCTTCCATGGACTTGTTGGTCATCTTGGCCTTAGGCAGGGTAACCGACTTGGCCGCGGCGCCGGCCGCTTCCTTGGCCATGGCCTGGTAGACCTTGAAATCGCTGCCCTCGATCTCGAACCTGCCCTGGGCATAAGTCTTGCCGTAATAGGCCACCTTGAAATCCACCCTGTGCTTGCCCGGGCTAAGCTTGCTCAAGCGGTCCAGCATCTCCATGGGCCCCTGGCGCAGGGTGGCGGTGGTTTTGCCATAGACGATATCCGGGTCCGAGTAGGCGGTCATATTCTTGGGCGCCACCTCGAAAATCAGGTATTTGCGGGCTGTATACTCCGGCTTTCTGAGCTCCACGAATTGGGCGTGGATCTTCTTGCCGTCAATGTCGACGTCGATCCTGACCAGGGCTTTGTTCTTGTTGCGGTAGATTTCGCTCCAGGGTTTGGTGGCTTGCACCAGGCCGTAGATGTGGTCGCCGGCCTTGAAATTCCTGGTGGTGCCGCTGGGCTTGGCCGGATCAAGCGGATCCTTGGAGAAAACTATTTGACCTAAAAGGGCCGCGGCCGCGGCCCGGGTCTTCTCGTATTTGGCGTGGTTTTCCTTGTATCTCTCCACAGCGCGGCCCAGCTGCTGGTCGATCATATTCAGTTCCATGGACTTTTTGCCGCCGAAATCGATCTTTTGGTACTGCTCCCACAGCGGAGACAACTCGGCGTAGATGGGCTCCCACTTTTGCCAGAGCTTCTGGTCCTTGGTGGAATAAGTGACCAGTTCCTTGCCGCTGGAGGAGGTAATAAAAGGCTTTAGCTTGGCCGCCCATTCCTGGCTCAGGGCCTTGGCGTCCTTGGCGCTGGCCGCGGCTTGCTGCTTTTGGGCCTGGTCGCCGGCCACCTGCTTATCCAATTCCGCGATTTTCCCCTCGGCCTGAGCCAGCTTGTCCTGGGCGGCCTTTACGTCGGGATGGTTCATGGCTGCCGGATAGTTCTTGGCGATCTCGTCCAAATAGGTCTGGGCTTGCTTGAGATGCAGGCCGGCCTGCTTGGCCCGCCAATCCGCAGCGGCGCTTTTGTTCAAAACCCGGTCAAGCTTTGCAAGCTCCTTGTCCAGCTTGCCCATGCGGTTCCGGGCCCCGCCGGGCAGCTTAGCGGCCGGGGCGGCTGCTCGGGCTGCGGCCGGCGCCGAGGCTTGGGTTTGACCGGTATTCGGCGAAGCGGTGGAAGCGGTGGCCACATCTCCGCCGGCCAGGGCCGCTTTCACTTTTTCCTCCGCTTTAGCCAAGCGCCGGTCGGCGGCTTTGATCTTGGGGTTGTCTGCGGAGAATTTGCCTTTGTAGCGCTTGTCTATTTCCTGGCGGTAGTTGTTGGCTTTTTTTACATGCCCCTCGGCGCGCTTGGCCCTATCCTGCGGGCTGCCGGCGCCCTGCTCCAGCGCCTTGTCAGCCTTGTTCAGTTCCTGGTTTATTTTTTTCAGGCGGTTGGCGACTCCGCCCGGCAGGGTATCCTTGTCCACCAGCCCGGCTTCCTGGCCAGCCTCCTTGAGGTCCTTTTTCACCCGGCGGGCCGCGCTGCCCACCGCATTGCCAACATCATCCAAAAGCCCGGCTTGCGCCGTCAGCTCAGATGTCCCCAAGGCCAATGACAAACCCAGGGCTGTCACCAGCAGAAGAATGCTTTTCCAGCGTTGCATGGATTTATCTCCTTTGATCCCGAGTAAGGGGCAGGTCCTCGTCGTTTCAGCTTTTGAGCCTTTGGCTATGCCTTTGATCGCAAGACCGAACGGGTTGCGCGCCACCAAAAGCCAGTCAGACAAAATCTAAACTCAATCAACCCCTGGATACAAGACCATATCCAATATATGCCCAGTTTTTAGGATGAGATTAAAATGCCCGATCGGGGCCCCTGGCATCATCGGCCCCAGGGGGTGAGCCAGCGGATCGGGGTGAGGTTCGGATGCGGTTGCGGCCCAGATGAAAGGATGACTGCATTGCAGGAGTCCGAGTTTGGCGCGGGATCGCCTTTGCCCGCCGCGGCGGGTTAAGGGGTTGGGCAGGCCGGGCGGGGTGCCTGTTGGGAGGGTTGTGGTTTAATCGTCCAAGGCATTGCGAACCCTAAGGAGCAGGTCGTTGCGTTTGAATGGTTTGGCAAGATACCCAACAGCCCCATCCTGGAGCGTGTCTTTTACACTGCCTTCGGAGGAATAGCCGCTGGCGATCAGCACTTTCAGGGCCGGGTCAATAAGCAGAAGCTCCCGTAGACATTTGTGGCCGCCCATGCCCGGCATTCCTAAATCCAGCACCACCAGATCCACCCTGCCCGCAGCCTCGCGGAACAACTCCAGAGCCTCTTCGCCGCTGACCGCACTTACGACGTTATAGCCGACCCCTTCTAGGATCTCCCTTGCCAGACCGCGGATGTTGCTTTCATCGTCCACCAATAAAATGGTTTCGTGTCCTCCCGCAATGGTTGGTTGGGGTGTGCCTTGGTCAGCCATTTCCGCCGGCTTGGTTAGCAAGACAGGTAGATAGATTAGAAAGGTGGTGCCTTTGCCTGGTACGCTTTTACAGGAGACATGGCCGCC
>CAZDRW010000246.1:0-5601 GCA_964507555.1 uncultured Desulfarculaceae bacterium | reverse complement strand
GGGTGGGCATGGGAAACGAGGTGTTGAGGCATAGCCTGCCAGTGAAAGTGGGCCCGGACATACCCGCTTATTCCCTGGTCATGGCCTGCTTGGTGAGCATGATACCCACCGGGGTTTTCATGTACGCCCTTTACAAACTCATAAAGCTCTTCGGTTACTATGGCTCGGGCATTATGTTCGCCCGGGAGAACGTGACAACCATCCGCTCCCTGGGCAAGACAATAATCTGTTGGGATATCACCAACTTCCTGTGCTCGATCATTTTGGGGATAGTCCTGACCCTGCACCGGGGACCTGGCCAGCGATTATTGGCGGTGAGTTTGAGCAATGCGGATATTTACGCTTTGGTGGCTGGGTTCAGCGTGCTAACCGTGGCCTGGGTCATGGATGAGGCGCGCAAAATCAAAGAAGAGCAGGAACTTATTGTTTAGGGCGGATCAGCATCCGCGAACCAGCTGCGGTTGGACAACTATCTAAAGGCGGGATGGGCCTTATGGACGGATCGGAGCGCTTAAAAAGAAACAGCCGCCGGCTGCGTTGGGTCTTTATGGTGTTGTTGGTCATAACCCCCTTATTAAATGCGCTTTTTTGGATCGGGGCGGGGCAGGGCGAAGCCAATTGCCTGAAGCAGCTTCCAGTCAAGCTGGCAGGGCCCTTGCCCCCCACCGCTCTGTTGGCCGGTTTTGCGGTCTCCTTGATAACCACCGCCATCGTGATGTACGTGCTTTACCAGATCATCCGTTTGTTCGGGTTTTATGCCCAGGGAAAAGTGTTCGACCGGGAGAATGTGGCTTGCTTCCGTTCCATCGGTTGGTCGATAATTGCCTGGGAGATCGCCGACTTCCTGGTGGACATCGCCCTGGGGCCCATCCTGACCTATCATCTCGGCGAGGGCAAACGCACCCTGGTGATCGGTGTGGACAATCAGGATTTCTACGTTCTCCTGGCTGGTTTCAGCGTGCTGACCATAGCCTGGGTCATGGACGAGGCGCGCAAAATCAAAGAAGAACAGGAGCTATTCGTTTAGCGGTAAATAATGGCTATAATTATTAATCTAGATGTCATGCTGGCCAAGCGCAAAGTCAAGTCCAAGGACTTGGCCGCGGCCATCGGACTCACCGAACAGAGCCTTTCCCTCATCAAGACCGGCAAGGTCAAGGGCGTGCGGCTGGCCACCTTGGAGGCGATCTGCAAGCACCTGGACTGCCAACCCGGGGACATCCTGGAATACCGGCCGGACGCCGAATCAGACGATTAATGATAATCAGGGTGATCCTTTTATTCTTGCCAGGGCTTTGGGGGGTGGTGGTTTGATGGTTTTTACGGAATACCCTCCTGAAATAGCATTGAAGTGCTCCCCGTTTTAGGTGCTGGCACCAACCTTTGTTCCTTACTTATTCTTCGCAGACCTCCTTTTCTAATTAATAACCACCCAGACCGCGCATGGCTTGCAAAGCGGCGGGCCAAGCACGGGCAATGCTGTAAATGGATCGCCGGCAGGCTTAGGCAGACAGTTTAGGATAGCGGTCGCTATCAAGCTGAAATAGAATGGGATGCGCGCGAGGAGGCGCAGTGATTAAATAAAAGTTTCTGGCGCGCGGGCGGATATGGCAATATGGCCTTATATCAGTATGGTATAGCTACCATAAAACATTTGCGGCCAGCAGCGCCAACCATAAACACCAAGCTACAAAAAGGTAAGTTGGTGTATAAATTAAAAAATCCAAAAAGTTGCGCAATAGGGCGGTCGGTCCTGGTTTTGCTGGTGTTGGTAGTTTTGTGTGTGGCTTTTTGTGCGCTTAGTGGGTGCGAGACCGATCCTGATCCTTGCCCCAAAAAGGAAGTCATCCGCAAGACATCGCCGGATGGCAGGCTGGCGGCGATTCTGCAAGCCCGGGATTGCGGCAAGTTCACCACCATCGACTACCAGGTGCTCATAAACGAGACCGGGCAGAAGGGCCCTGGCCATGGCTTTTTCGTGTTTCAGGCTGATTACCTTGAAGGCGCTGAGCTGACCTGGCTAAGTAGCCGCCTTTTGGAAATAAGCTACCAAAAAGCCCGTATTTTTCGCTTCACCAATATCTGGCGTGCGGAGTCAAAAACCGGCAAGACCTATGTGGTGGAAGTGAGGCTCAAGCAATTGTCGGATGGCGCGGCCCTGACTCCCCAGGCCAGAGGCGAAGCAGGGCAGGGTAAGAAGCGCTAGGCTGCCGCAGACTATTGCAGCACGCCTTGTAACGAGAAAGATTGAACCCATTTTCAAGCAACAAAAAAGCATAAAAAAAACTAAAAACTGAAGCCTGTTTAAAGTTTCAGCCCTTTTTAGCGTCCCACAATTACTCAGGGCGGTCTTTAATCAGTAAATACCTATTTTTTGTGACCATATCACTGAAAATTTGCTGGCTGGAACCAACCATACAAATCCCACAATTACTCACAATAACCAACCACGGACGGAGTATTGGGTAAGTATTAGGAATTATTGGCGACTGGCGCTAGGCTTTGATGTCCATGATGGTTCCCAGGAGCTCGTCCTGGGTCTGCAGGGACTTGGTGTTGGCCTCAAAGGTGCGCTGATCGATGATCATGTCCACCATGGATTTGGCCAGGTCGGTGCCCGAGGCTTGCAGGGCTCCGGAGACGATGGTGCCATGACCGGCCGAACCCGGCGTGGCGGTGACCGGAGGGCCGGAGGCCTGGGTGGCGCGGAAGGCGTTGCCGCCCATCGCTTCCAAGCCGCCGGCATTGCCAAAAGCCGCGGTTTGGATCTGGCCCTCGGCCAGCACGCTGCCGTCCTCGGCCAAGGCCTGCACCTGGCCCTGGGAGGAGATATGCAGCGACGCGGCCTGGGGCGGCACGTTGATGGCCGGCAGAACGGCCCGGCCCATGGGGTCCACCAGTTGGCCGTCAGCGTCCAGGGAGAAGTTGCCGGCCCGGGAATAGAGACGGCCGCCTTGTCCGTCTTCCAATACGAAGAACCCGCCGCCATCAATGGCCAGATCCAGGGGCCGCTCGGCCGGCAGCACGGGGCCGGCCGCTAATGCCGTGGTTCCGGCAACTTGTACGCCGCCGCCCTGCATGTCGGCCTGGTCGACCCGCCGGGGAACGAATCCCGGGGTGGATACGTTGGCCACGTTATGGGCGGTTTGGCTGAGCCGCTTCTCAGTAACCCTAAGCGCGGACACCGCGGCGTATATTCCATCTAAAGGCATTTAGGGCTCTCCGCTTAAAGCAACTTATATATTATAACAATATTTTAGCGTTGTTTAAGCATTATAAACGAAAAAACGCAGCACGGCCCCCCAGACCACTGGGCCGTGAACGGTTCGTTTAATATGTCCCCCGCCAAGCGCTTTAGCGCGGGTAACCTCCTAGGCCTCCATGAGAGGGGCTAGTAAGGAAAGGATCACCCGCCGGTCCAAACCAGAATGAATGTCTCCAGCCTGCCCACTGTCCAATTTAGGCAGGTCTCTCTGTAGGTGGCGAAGCGCCGCTTCCGCCTCCAAGGCGGTGGGGATGTCCATGTTGACTGCGCGGCGGTTCTCGGTGGAGACCAGTTTGACTACATCGCCCTCAGATGCATGAGAACTGGCTTGAGCCTTGGGTTTATCCCCCCGGGACCGAACCGAACTCGGCCGTTTGACGGTGTTGTTCACCACCAAACGCATATATTGGGGAAACTCAACCATCAGCGACTTTCCTAAGTCTATTGCGGTTTGTTGAACTGCGTACCACTACATCTTGTGGGGCGGGCGATGAATAGGGCGGACAGCCTATTTTTGATTGTATCTCACCTAATGCATTTATCGGCGAAGTTCCCATTAAACTTTAATAAAAAATACAAAAAAGAGCCGAGAGCCAAAATTTTTCTATCAAACTTGAAAGTTCTATTAAGTTAATCCCAATAGATATAAATTAATGTATAACATTAAACAATCTAATAACTCTAAGTTATTACGAACCATAGAACCATGGCCATTTCAACGGAAGAGATGAACGAATTCCAAAGTCCCTCAGGAGGGCAGCCTTATGAGACCGCAATCCGCAGGAGGCAGTAGCGAATAATAATAATCCGGGCAGCCTCCGCTATGTTCCCGGCGGAGGCTGCCCATTCAAAATGAATAGGCCTTGGCCGAGCCCATCTCGTAAATTCACCTATATATATAGCCTAAACTAGTCTATACGTGTGCTATGATAACTTCGCATAAGATATATTATGTAAACTTAGCTGCCAGTGAAATATTAGCCCTAAATTATGATGTGCTTTTAGGCGTATCTTGGCTGGCTATGCCGCCTTCTCTTCTGGATGGAATGGAGTTGTTGCTGGTTTGCCTAGAAACGGAGACTTAATTGACCGGCAACACTGAAGTGGGATACCATGCCAAGGGCGCGTGATGCCCTTTTAGGTCTAATGCCAATCTATCCAAAAGGAGAATGGTGTGATGATTAAAAAGATGGTTGTAAGCATGGTTTTCGCGACCATTGCCATCTGTATGACAGCCGGCACTGGACTAACCGGAACCTTCCGTTGCACTGTTGTGAATGACACGGACTATCTGGCACACGTCACCTTGGTCATGGCGCCCAACAACAGCACTTACAACGTCAACATTTCACCGCATGGTTCCTTTGGCATTCCCATGGACGGCCCTTATTGCCCCAGAGGCCTTAGGGGCAAATTGACTTACGCCATATTCGATAAGGATATCGTACAAATATGTACCGGCAACAAGGTGGAAGGCACGGCCTCTTCCTGTCCTGACGACTGCAAAAATTCGAGATGGAAAATTCAATTAAGCAATGACGTACCGCATTTTGTGGAACAGTAAAAAAAGTAAAACGTGGTACTTTTTTTCATTTAGCTAAAAGATGATGGGGTGTCCCTCCGGCCTGGTTTTTATCGATAATACGTTAGGTTATCTGTTCAACACGCTGCCGCAAGCCCCAGTTTTCCCTGTCTCCGGACAGTCGGGAGAAGCCCCCTACCCGCATTTTAACGCTAACAGCAACGCTTCTTGATCCTGGCCATAAAGGTCTTGTGGTGTTTGGCGGAGAGGTCCATGTGGTGGTAAACCGCCAGTTTGGCCCAGTCCTCGATGAACATCCAGGCCAGGCAGTAGACCCAGACCAGGCCCACCAGTTTCCAGGGTATGGGCTCGACTATGATGCCCAGACCCACGATCAAAGCCGCCACCATCTGGGTGCCCAACACGGCCCACAAAAGCGCGCCCGCGGGATATGGGGACTTCCAGAAGGGCTTTCTGCTGCGCACCACTAAGAGGGTCAGATGTCCTGCCACCGCCAACTTCAAATAGATGAATGACTGCATCTGGGCGGTGGTCAGCGAAAGGTGGGTTTTGGCCAGCCAGAGCAAAAGAAAGGTCTCGGCCACGCCGATCAGCCCCAACACCGTGGACATGGTGAGCACCCGGCGCATCTGCCAGCGCACCGGCTGGGGGTCCAACCAGGTGTTGTCGTAGGCAATGGTCATGATGGGCAGATCGTTCAACAGCGCCAAGAGGATCACCAGCACGGTGGTTACGGGATAGAAGTTGAAGACCAGCATGGCCAGCACCACGAAGAACATGATGCGGATGGTCT
>CAZDRW010000245.1:0-5610 GCA_964507555.1 uncultured Desulfarculaceae bacterium | reverse complement strand
ACCCGCTTTACGCCAGCGTCCTTGGCGGCGATGAGGATATTCAGCCCGCCGTTTACGTTAACGTCGTGGGAAAGCATGGGGTCTTCCACCGAGCGCTGCACGCTGGGCCGCGCCGCCTGATGCAGCACAAAATCCACGCCTGCCATGGCTTGGCGGCACACTTCCATGTCACGCATGTCGGCTTCCAGAAAGGTGAGCCGTCCCGGGCCGTTCTCGGCGGGTGTAAGGTTCGCGCGCTTGCCGGTGCTTAAATTGTCCAGCACCACCACTTCTTCGCCGCGCTTAATGAGGGTTTCGGCCAGGTGGGAGCCGATAAAGCCGGCGCCCCCGGTGAGTAGGTATTTCTGCATGCTCTAGTTTCCTCTGGCCGGCAGGCTGGCGACCACTTCCAAGGCTTGGACCAGGCGGCCGGCGGTGACGGCGGAAGTGCCCACCTCGCCCACTACCACGCCGGCGGCGAAATTGGCCAATAGCGCGGCCTCCACCGGCTCCAGGCCGGCCACCATGCCCAAGGTTAGGGTGCTGATCACGGTATCCCCGGCGCCGGTCACGTCAAAGACCCGCTTGGCGGTGGTTGGTATATGGCTTGCCCCGAACTCGCCGAAAAGCGTCATACCCCGCTCGCCCTGGGTCACCAACACGTTTTGAAAATCATATTTCTCCCTGAGCTTTTGCCCGGCCAAGCGGACATAGTTAGGGTTATCGGTATGGACGCCGGCCGCCGCCGCCGCCTCCAAGTGATTCGGCGTCACGATGGTGGCGCCGGCATAGAAAGCCATGTTGGGCACCTTGGGATCCACGGCCCACAGCTTGCCATGGGCCGAGGCCAGGTGCTTGAGGCGGCTGGTCACCTTGCGGGTTATCAAACCCTTGGCGTAATCGCTGATGATCACCGCGTCCACCAGGGGCAGTTTGTTTTCCAGATAAGCCAGGATGGCGGTGGTCTCCTTGGGGTCGGCCGGCTGCCGGTTCTCCCGGTCCACCCGGACCACCTGCTGGCTTTGGGCCACCACCCTGGTTTTCACCGTGGTGGGGCGCTGATCGCTCTTCACCAGGCCGTCGTCCGGCACTTCCAGGTCTTCCAAGAGCTCCCGCACCTGCCGGCCGGGCTCATCGTCGCCCACCAATCCGCAGATCTGGGCATGGCCGCCCAGGGCGATGAGGTTGTGCAGCACGTTGGCCGCCCCGCCCAGCATGTAGGTTTCGCTCTCCACCTCAACCACCGGCACCGGGGCCTCCGGAGAGATGCGGCGCACCGCGCCCCAGATGAAGCGGTCCAGCATGACATCGCCCAGCACCAGGATCTTGGCCTGGGAGAACTTGCCCACCGCCTGGCGCAGGCGCTCTATGTCAATGGATTGGTTCATGCCTCTTCTCTTTCGGACCGGCCCCCTTGGGGCATTTCCTGCAATATGTCCTGCAAGGCCTCCAGCACCTCGGCCGCCTGCACCTCTTCGGCCCTGCCCTCGCCTCCGATGAGCCGGCTGGGCACCCCCCAGGGAGTCCACACCGCCCTGGAGGCCCGCGCCCAGATAACCACCAGGGGCCGACCCATGGCCGCGCCCAGGTGCATGGGGCCCCCCTCGGGCGTGATGAACACCCGGGCCTTGGCCACCAGAGCGCAAAACTCCTTGAGGCTCCGGGACCAGAAAACCGGCGGCCTGGGCTCGATGCCCGCCAAGAGGCCAGCCACCCAATCGCCGTCGCCGGGGGCATGGGTCACCACCAAACCTTCGGAACGGCTGGCCAAGGCCTGCAAGAGCTCCCGGTAGCGCTCATCCGGCCAGTTGCGCCCCTCCCGGTAGGCCCAGCGGGTGATGTTGAGCACCAGCGGCCCCGGGTCCAGGTCCAGGCCGTGGGATTGCCAAAAAGCATCCACCTTGGCCTCAGCCGGGGCCGGCACTTTCAGATATAGCCTTTTGTCCGGGCTGTCAACCCGGATGTGCTTTAGCAAATGAAAACAGCGCTCAACCTCGTGCATGTCGCGCGGCGGCCAGCTTGTGGGCATATTATAATAGAAATCCCAGCGTTTGCGCTTGCCGCGCGCCTCCGGCCCCACTCGCCAGCGCCCCCGGCTGGCATAAACCAGCCAGGCCTGGGAGGTGGAGAACTGGGCGCGGGGGGCCAATACCAGGTCAAAACGCTCGCGCCGTATCTCCCCCAGCACCGCTCCCAGCCGCCTTAGGGACTCCAGCTTGCCATATTGGCCGTGCTTGGCCTTGGGATAGGCCCACAGCCTATCCAGAGCGCGGTGGCCCTCGATGGCCTCCTGGGCCAGCGTGCAGACCAGGGCCGCGATATAGGCCCGGGGAAAGGCGGCGCGCAGGGCATCCAGCATGGGGGTGGTGCAGATCACATCGCCGATGTTGTCGTTGCGCACCACTAATATCTTTTTCACCTGGCTGGGATCAAAGGGGCCGGAGTCGTCCTTAAGCCGCCCCAATAGGGCCAGGTTGTATACAGCCGATAGCAGCGACACCTTAGGCCCCCTCCCCCTTGGCGTCCGTAAGGCCCGCCTCCAGGCGCTCCGCGCAGGCTTGCCAGGAGAACTCGGCCTCCACCCAGGCCCGTCCCGCCCGGCCCATGGCCTGGCGGCCGGACTCGTCGTCCAACAGGGCGGCCACGGCCTTGGCCAAGGCCTCCGGATTCTTGGGCGGCGTGAGCACCCCTGCTTCAGGGCTCACCACCTCGGGCAGGCCGCCCAAGTCGCTGGCCACCACCGCAAGGCCGCAGGCCATGGCCTCGGCCGCGCTCAGGCCCAGGGCTTCCTCGCCCTGGCTGGGAAACACCGCCACTTGGCCAAGGGAATAGAAATTGGCCAGACGGGACTGCGGCAGGAAACCGGCCAGGATCAGGCGGTCGGCCAGGCCTTGCTCATTGGCCTGCCGGGTCAACTCCTCGGCATAAGCCCCTTCGCCGGCTACGGCCAGCTTGAGCCGGGGGCGGGAAGGAGCCAAAAGCGCCAGGGCGGCCAAGGCGTCCTGCATGCCCTTTAAAGGCACCAGGCGCACCGCGCTGACCATTACCTCGTCGCCCGGCGTGATCCCCCAAAAGCGGGCCAATTCCCAATCCGGCTGTAAAGGCCGGAAGTTCGAAGAATCCACGCCCAGGTGATTGACCTTTGGCAGAAGCCCGGTGGCCTTTTGTATCTGCCCGGCGGTGAAGCGGCTCACCGCGGCGAAATAATCCAGCCTTTTGGCCAGGGCGGCATAGCCGGGATAAAACTCGCTGCCGCCGGCCATAAACCCCACCTTTATGCCCCGGCCACGGGCCGCCCATAGGGCCGACCCCAGGTCATAGGGTTTGAAGATCAGCAGGCAGTCGCTGTTGGCGCGCAAAAAAGGCACCGCCCTATTGGCCAGGCTCAGGCGCTCCAGGAGCTTGCGGGCGCGGGAGCCCAGGTTGGGGAAGGATTCCCGGGGCCGGAAGGGGAAAGAAACCACTTTCAGGCCTTTGGCCTCCTCTGGCAAGCGCCGGGTGCTTTGGCCGCCTACCACCGTCACCTCATGGCCGCGGGCCTTAAGCTCCCGGGCCAGGTTCCAGGAGGAGGTCTCCACGCCACCGCTTTGGGTGGTGCTGGTCAGGTTGTAGAGCGCCCATCTCATGCGCTCGCCTCCGCCATGACTCGCTTGATGACATCTGCCCTGGCCCGCCAAGTATAGCCCCGGGCCAGTTCCCGGCCTGCGCGGCCCAGGGCTTTAGCCTCCTGCGGGGAACTCAGCAACCGGCGCAGGGCCTCGGCCAGGGACCCGGCGTCATCCGGCTCGAACAAAAGCGCGTTCTCACCATGGCGCAGCACGCTCTCGGCCGCCGGCACCCGGGGGGCGATCACCGCGCAGCCGGCGGCCAGGTATTCGAAGAGCTTCAAGGGGCTGGTGAACTCGGCCGCGATGCGCTGGCGGCCGGTGCCCGGCCACACCGCGATGCCGGCTCTGGACAATAACTCGCGCACCGCATCTTGGCCGGCGCGGGGTCGCATCTTAAGACGCCCGCCCAAAGCCAGCCTATCGGCCAGCCCCTTAAGCCTCTGCCAATCCGCACCGCCTTCCCGCCCACCCAGCGCCTCCAGCTTAAGCTCCGGCACTTGGGCCGCGGCCTCTAGTAAAAGGTCAACCCCCTTCCAAGGACCCAGGCCGCCGGCGTAGGCGGCCAGGTCGTATCGGCGATTGTCACCGTCCACCTCGAAAAAACACTCGTCCACCCCGGAAGGAGCCAGCGCCACTGGAGTGGCCGCGCCAAACTCCTCCAAGGCCAGGGCCAGGGGAGAGCTGATGGCGATCACCCGCTGGGCGCCCAAGATCACCTGGCGTTCCATGGTCTGCATAGCCGCCACCTTGTCTGGGGGGGCGCCCTCTTCGGCCGCGGTTTGCGAAAAAAACTCATGGGCCTCGAAGATGAGCGGCAAGCCCAAGGCCCTCACCCGGGGCAGCAGATAGGCGGCCAGCTTCAAATGCCGCACCAGCACCGCGTCCAGGCCATGCCGGGCCAGGCGGCGCAGCTCGCTCCAGGCGTTGACGTTATACAAGCCTCCCCAGGCGAAAGGCACCCTGAGACCGGGGCCGGGCTGCCACATGGCCACGGCATGCACCAAGAGCCCCGGCACGCCGCGCAGGCCCAACTCGCCTAAGCGCCGCTCCAAACCGCCAAACCAGCCGCAGATTAGATGCAGATCCACCCCGCTCCGGGCCAGTGCCCGGCAGGTGGCCGCCACCTGCAACACGCGGGCATCGGGACGGCCCAGGTGCTCGGGATAAAGGTAGGCCAGCCTCATGGCGCCATCTCCGGCCTGGGCGCGGCCAGCATGCTGCGGGCCAGGGCCGCCACCTCCTCCACCTTGATCGCTTGCAGGCAGCCCGGGTCCGGGCAGCGCTTGGTGGCGCAGGGCTCGCAGACCACCGGCGCTTCAATGACGCGGTCCCAGGCGTTGCGCGGGCCTATGGTGCGCGGGCTGGTGGAGCCGAACAGCCCCAGCACCGGCGTGCCCAGGGACTGGGCGATGTGCAGGGGCCCGGTGTCGTTGCTCACCAGAAGATCCATGCTGTCGATGAGCGCGCAGGCCTGGCGCAAGGGCAGGCCCATGGCGTTTACGGTGGGCAGCCCGGCGGTCATGCGCGCCTTATGGGCCAGGCCGGCTTCGGAGGCCGCGCCCACCAAGAGGCAGATGACGCCCTGCTCGGCCAGGTGCTTGGCCAAAAGGCCGAAATTTTCCGCGGGCCACATTTTATAGGGATAGGCCGCGCCCAGGCACAGGGCCACGCGGGGATTCTCCGGGCCCAGGCCGCGCTTTTGCAGCCAGTCCTCGGCCCAGGCCTTCTCCTGGGGCGTGAGATATAGCTTCATGCGCGGGTCCGTGGCCGGGGCGCCTGCCCACTGGGCCAGGCGCAGGCGCTGGTCGGCAATGTGCATGGCGCTGTCCGGGCTGAGGGTGCGCAGCCTGAGCCCGGGATCTTGCCAGCCCTGGATATTGCCGGCCTGGCCGTAACGCAGGCGGGGCAAAAGCTTTTTCACGTCGTCATTGGCGTGCAGCACCACGACTTTTTCGTAGAACCTGCCCAAAAGGCGTAAGCCCAGCCAGCCGCGCATAAGCGGATTGTTGCGGTAGGGCAGTAT
>CAZDRW010000244.1:0-5617 GCA_964507555.1 uncultured Desulfarculaceae bacterium | reverse complement strand
CTTCGGCATGGGTGAGGTCGTGCCGCACCGGGGTTATGGTCACATAACCTTCTTCCAGGGCATCGTAATCAGTGTCCGGGCCGCCATCCCGGCCCATGGTTTCTCCTGCCTGCCAATAATAGGTCTGACCGCGGGGGTCTTGGCGTTGGATGAAACGCTCCACCAGCCGGGCTTGGCTTTGCCGGGTGTAGAGGACGCCCTTTATTTGGTCTTCCGGCAAGGCCGGCACGTTCACGTTGAGCATGGCTTCGGCCAGGGGCGGCATTTCGGGCAGGTGGCTTACCAAATGGGCCACGAATTTGGCGGCAAAACCATAGTCCTCCGCGGCGTGGGAGTTGAGAGATACCGCGATACCCGGAATCCCCAGGATAGCCGCCTCGGTGGCCGATGAAACGGTGCCTGAATAGAGGAGATTCACCCCCACGTTGGCGCCCCGGTTGATGCCGCCGATCACCAGGTCCGGCCGTTGGGACAAAAGCTGGCTGACCGCAAGCTTTACGCAATCAGCCGGGGTGCCGTTCACCGCCCAGCCCGCGAATCCGGTGCGGGGGCCCAGGCGGCGGACGCGAATGGGGTCGGCCAAGGTAATGGCGTGCCCCACCGCCGATTGCTCGGTCTCCGGCGCCACCACGATGAGCTCGTGGCCGCCGTTTAGGGCGGCGTGCAGCGCAGCCAGGCCGGGGGCGTACACCCCATCGTCGTTGGTGAGCAATATCCGCATAACAAGCCGGAGTCTACTGGAGGCCGCCAGGGGTGTCAAACGGATGCGCCCGCGCCAGGCCAGCGTTGACAAGATGCCGGCGGAGCCCTAACTTTAGCCTACGCCGACACAGATCATTGCTTGGCGAGGAGCCGATAAATGAACCAACTGAAAACCGTGTTGCTGCTGGGCCTTTTGACCGGACTGCTGGTGGCCTTGGGCGGCGCCCTTGGCGGGCAAAACGGCATGATCATCGCGCTGGTCATCGCCGCGGCCATGAATTTCTTTTCCTATTGGTACTCCGACAAGATCGTATTAAAAATGTACCGCGCCCGCCCGGTTGCTGAGTCCGAAGCGCCCGGGGTCTATGGCATGGTGCAGGAACTGGCCCAAGGAGCCGGGCTGCCCACTCCCCGGGTTTATGTTATCGATGAAGATACGCCCAATGCGTTCGCCACCGGGCGCAACCCGGAGCATGCCGTGGTGGCGGTGACCACCGGCATCCTGCGTACGCTTTCGTCCCGGGAATTGCGCGGAGTCTTGGGCCATGAATTGGCCCACGTCAAAGACCACGACATTTTGATTTCCTCGGTAGCGGCCACCTTGGCCGGCGCCATCATGGTGCTGGCCAGCATGGCCCGCTGGAGCATGTTTTTCGGCGGCTCCCGTGACAACGAGGAAGGCGGCGGAGGCTTGGGCATAGTGGGCATCCTCATGATGAGCATCCTGGCCCCCCTCGGCGCCATGCTGGTGCAGATGGCGGTGAGCCGCAGCCGGGAATATCTGGCCGACCACGAAGGCGCCGAGATGGCGCGCGACCCGGAGGCTCTAGCCAGCGCCCTCACCCGGTTGCAGGAGGCCAACCAAAAGAGCCCCATGCATGACGCATCGCCCCAGACCGCTCATATGTTCATCGTTAACCCTCTAAGCGGCAAATCGTTGGCCAGCCTTTTTTCCACCCACCCACCTATGGAGGAGCGGGTGGCCCGGCTCCAGGAAATGGCCGGCAAGGTGAATTATGCGCCCGCACCCAGCCAGCCCCTGCGTACCATGGCTCCGCCACCGCCGCCGCCACCCCCGCCGCCAGCCTCGTCCAAGGGACCGGGCGGGGGAAAGATAGATTGGTCATAAAAATGTCAAAAAGGCGTATCGCCGCGTTGATCATGGCCATGGGCTTGGTCCAGGGCCTCGGGTTGTTTAACGGTCAAGCCGCAGCCGATCAAGCCAACCGGGTCACTCCGGTGGTCAAGGTTGTGCGGGAAATTGCGCCGGCGGTGGTGAACATCTCGGCCCGGGGCCAAACCACGGTCAGCCCCTTCCGTTCGGGCGATCGGAACATCGACCGCTTTTTCGAGGAGTTTTTCGGGCCCATGCAGCGGGAGCATTCCAGCTTGGGCTCGGGAGTGATAATCGACGGGGCCAAGGGTCTGATCGTCACCAACAGCCACGTGGTGAGCCGGGCCAGCAAGATCATGGTGCAGTTGGCTGATAAGCGCCGCCTGGCCGCCAAGGTGGTTGGCGCCGATCCGGAAAGCGACCTGGCTCTGCTGCGCATCCAGGCACCCGGGACCCTGCCCCAGGTGCGTCTTGGCAACAGCGAACAACTCATGATCGGGGAAAGCGTTATCGCCATAGGCAACCCCTTCGGCCTGAGCCACACGGTGACCTCCGGAGTGGTGAGCGCCTTGCACCGCAGAGTGCGGGCCGGCGGCAGCCAGTGGCTGGACGATCTCATTCAGACCGACGCCAGCATCAACCCCGGCAACTCGGGCGGTCCGCTCTTGAACGCCGACGGAGAGTTGATCGGCATAAACACCGCCATCTACGCCAATGCGCAGGGCATAGGTTTCGCCATTCCGGTGAATCGCCTTAAGCGCATCGTAAGCGATCTGGCCCGCCATGGCGAGGTGATTCCGGCTTGGCTGGGCCTCAAGCTGCAAGACCTCACGCCGGCCTTGGCCTCCCAATTCGGCATGAAGCAAGCAGCAGGAGTGCTGGTGCGCGAGGTGACCCCCAAGAGCCCTGCCGCCGAGGCCGGGTTTAAACGCGGAGAACTCATAACCGCCATGCAGGGCAGGTCCCTGGAGGACACCAGCGAGTACATTGCCCGCTTAAGGGGCGTGGGGGTTGGGCAGGTGGTGGCCATCATGGTGCTGTCCGGCAACCGCAAATTTACGCGCAAGGTTACGGCCAGGGCCTTTCCCTTGGAGCGCGCCATGAGCGAGGCCTGGCGGCTTTTGGGGTTTAGGGTTCGCGATATGCAGCTGGCCGACGCCCAGCGTCACCGGACCCGGCAGGGTTCGGCCGTGGTGATCTCTCAGCTCCGGCCGGATTCAACCGCCTTGGAAGTCGGCCTGCGGCCCGGGGATCTGGTGCGTCAACTGGGCGACGCCCCGACGCCCAACCTGGAGGTGTTCAAGCGTGAAATGGCCAAGCACCGGCTTTTGAACCGCGTCACCATCCTGGTGCAGCGCGGTCCCGCCTCCCAGTTCATAACCTTGGGCAGATAGTTATTAAGGCCATTAAAAGCAAGCAGGGCCCGTCCCCTGAGGGACGGACCCTATATATGCATTAGCAGCCCAGAGGCGGCGGTCTTACCCAGGGCGGTTTTAGAAGGAAGCCATGGCCGCCACCTCGGCCGCGGTGAGCACCTTGTCAATATCCAGAAGAATCTTGACCTTTTCGCCCACTTTGGCCATGCCCAGAATGAAGGCGGTGTCCAGGCTCACGCCGAAGCTGGGAGTGGGTTCCACTTCGCTGCCTTTGACATCCACCACTTCATTAACCCGATCCACCACAATGCCCATCTGCACCGTGCCGCCGTCGGCGGCCACTTCCACCACGATTACGCAGGTGCGGTCGTCGGGGTCTTTGTAGGGCAGGCCGAATTTAAGCCTGAGGTCCACCACCGGGATCACCTTACCCCTTAAATTTATGACTCCCAGCACAAAGTCAGGGGTCTTGGGCACCGGGGTGATATCCATGAGCCCGATAATTTCCCGCACCCGCAATATTTCTAAACCGTATTCCTCTTCGGCCAAGTCGAAGGTGAGGTACTTGCCGGCGATGCGATCAGCCAAGGAAACTTGGGCTTCGGCGGCCTGGCCAGCGTTGGACATGTTAGTCCTCCTACTAAATGTTGCACTCAACTGGTGCTAATTATGACGTAACAAGCTGGTTTTATGCAACCGTTTGCTATGTCTGAGCCTTTTGGCTACTTTGGGGCAGGGCGGCGGTTAACACGAACCCGTTGCCTTTGGGGGCGGAACCGGCCGAGAGATAACCGCCATGCGCTTCCATGATACGGCGCGCCCTGGCCAAGCCCAATTCGGGGCCAAAATGCTTTCCCGCCAGTTCATCTCCCTTGGGCTGGGGCGAACCTGGACCGAAAACGGTTATCTGGGTCCAGCCGGCCCTCTCGCCCAGATGCACATGCATGTGGCTCTGGGGCGCATCCAAGAGTATCGCTGCATAAGATATCATGTTTTTTACGGCCGTAGTCAAGCCTTCTGGATCGGCAATGGCAGCTAACTGCTTGTTGGGCAAATGCCAATCCAGAAGGGGGAGATTGGCGGCCAAATCGGCAGGCGGCACCTTGCTCAGGAGTTGGCTGATCCCGGCAAGGATCTTGGCTATGTCCGTGTGCTGCATTTCCGGATGATAGGGCGCGGCCACCGAAATCATTTCCGAGAGCACTTGGTCAAGTCGCGCCGCCTCGGAGATAATGACTTGGGCGTAGGATTTGGCCCGATCCGAGGATTCCATTTGGCTGGCCAAACGCTTGGCGAAGCCTCCCACGCTCATGAGCGGATTGCGGATCTCGTGGGCCACCGCCTCCAAAGTGTTGACCATGGCCTGTTCGCGTAAGCGCTCATTATCCGGCCCCGAGGTTTGGGTGAAGTCTCCTTCCATCATCCGGCGCAGGGTAGGCTCCATCTGGCTGGAAAGCCGGGAAAGCGCGGCATTGGCCTTTTCCATCACCGCCAAAAGGTCCGCATCCTGGTTGAGTTCGATGTCCATGGCTTGGGCGGCCTCGCCCACATAGGAAAGCGCCGCGGCCAGGATTTGATTCACCGCCTCGTCATCCAGGCCGAACCAGCGCCAGGCCACACGGTAAATATCAGTGAGGTGCACTTCGGGCAGGAAAAAAGCCTCGGTGGCCATGCGCGCGAAATCGGCGACCTCGGTTAGGATGGACGCTCGGTCGCTGGTGGGGTCCTTGATAATCTGCATGGTCTCCACCAACAAGGCCGGCAGCTCCCAATTCCGCAAAAGCTCTATGCCGACCTCGCGGTGGTTGATGCCCAGGTGCTCTTCCGCCCATTCCATCTGCCTTTTCAGGGTCGCGCCAAAACCCGGGAAGCCGGCGGCCTCCTCTGGCGTGAGCACCCAAAGTAAAAGAGGCAGTCCCATTTCCAGAAGCAGCCCGGCGACAAAGGCCTCCTCTTTGTTTTCCAGGGCCAGGCGGCTGGCGGTTTCCCGAGCCAGTATGGCACGGTGCAGGGAAGATCTCCAAAAAAGATGGAAATCCTGACCGCCTTTTTTTAGGGGCAGCGTATCGCGCAGGCTGATGGAAAGCGCCATGATGCGCACCTCGCGCAGGCCTAATAAAACCACGGCGCGGGATATGCTGGTTATGTCGTCTTCGCTGCGCCTTAAGGCCGGGCTGTTGACCAGGCGCAGGAGTCTGGCGGTAAGGCCAGGATCTTGTTCAATAATGTGGGATAAGTCCTGGGTTGATGACCTATCGTCGGCAGCCATCTCCACCAGGCGCACCGCCAAAGGGGAGATGCTGGGCACCGAACCAGTCCCCAAAACCCGTTCCAATATCGCGGCCCGTTTGTCAGTCATGTGGTCCTGTCTGAAATGGTTTTCGGCGGAACAGGCTATTATTAATAATATCATTAATTCTGTGCT
>CAZDRW010000243.1:0-5619 GCA_964507555.1 uncultured Desulfarculaceae bacterium | reverse complement strand
TGAGCTGGGCCGTGATCCGCACCCGGTTGCCGGCCATGCGCACCACCAGCTTGAAAGCAGGCTTGTATTCGCCGAGGAAATCCTTAATGCCCTCGGCCAGGAGGTCGCAGCGGTTAAGTCCCGCGAAGATGTTGACCAAGACGGTCTTTATGCCCGGCTGGTCCCGGAAAATCTGGAAGGCGTCATAGATGCCCTGGCGGTCCATCTGGGCGGTGTCCAGGAAGTTGGCCGGGCGGCCGCCCCACATGCGCATCAAGTCCAGGATGGCCATGGTTATACCGGCCCCGCTGGAAAGGATGCCGATGTCGCCGCCCAGGCCCAGATAGCTCCAGCCGCGGCGCTGGAAATCCGCCTCGCGCTCGAACTCCTCCTGGCTCTGGTTGCGCGGCTTCACCAGCTCCGGCTGGCGCCACAGGGCGTCGCCGTCCATTGCCGCCGCTCCGTCCAGGGCCACCACTTGCCCATCCTTGGTAATGGCCAGGGGGTTGATCTCCAGCATCTCCAGATCGCGCTGCACGAACATACCGTATAAGGCGCTAACTACTTTCGCCAATTCTCCGGCCACATCTCCGTCAGCCAGGAAACGGGACGCTACCTGGGCTTGGTCTGGAGTCAGGCCCTGGGATGGCGAAACCGCCAGGCGCAAGAGGCGGTCCGGGTCCAATTCCGCCAGGCTTTCGATCTCCATGCCCCCGGACCGGCTGGCCAGGATCACCGGGCGGCAGTTGGTGTAGTCCACCACCACACCCAGGTACAGCTCGCCGGCTAACGCCAGCTTCTCCTCCACCAAAAGGCTGGCCACCTTTTCGCCGTGGTGCTCGCGGGCCAAAAGCGAGGCGGCCAGCTCCCCGGCCTGCTGCGGGGTATCGGCGAACTGGATCAAGCCGGCCTTGCCCCGGGCCTTGATCAGGGTCTGGGCCTTCAAGGCCACCGGGCAGCCCAGGCGGGCGGCCGCGGCCTGGGCCTGGGCGGGGTCTTGCACCAGCTCGCGGCGCGGCGTAGGGATGCCGGCCTGGTCTAAAAGGTCCTTTACTTCATATTCATAAATGCGCATCGCGATGCTTACTCCTAATGCGTTATTCTCGATTTCCCGATCCGGTGCGCGGCAAAGCTTCTGCTTCCCGCTGCCGGTCTACATCATCTGCGAAGGCAGCCAGAGGACCAAGCCGGGCCAGATGATGACCATGGCCAGGCCCACGATGTCCAGCAGCATGAAGGGGATCGAGCCCTTGATAATGTCGTTCAGTTCCACCTCCGGCGGGGCCACCGCCTTCATCACGTACAGGTTGAGCCCCAAGGGCGGAGTTATCTCGGCCAGCTCCATGTTCACCACGAACATGATGCCGAACCAGATCAGATCGAAGCCCAGGGCTTCCACCATGGGCGCGAAGATGGGCACCGTGACCATGATGATGGCCGCCGGGTCCATCACGCAGCCCAACACGAATAGCATAAGGTTGATGCCCACGATCACCACGTAGCGATTGAAGCCCAGGCCGGTCACCCATTCCACCAGGTGCTGGGGCACCTGCAGATAGCTGAACACATAGCCGAAGGCCGAGGCGGCCACCAGTATCCACAGGATGAAACAGGTGGTGCGGGTGGTCTTCTGCAAGGCCTCCTTGAGCACCGCCCAGCTCAGCTTGCGGTAGCAGAGGCAGATCACCAGGGCGGCCAGGGCCCCCACCCCGGCCACCTCGCTGGGGGTGGCCATGCCGGTATAGAGGGCGCCGAAAATGAACACGGCCAGGCCCGCTAGCGGCAGCACCATCCACAAGGAGGTGAAGCGCTCCCGCCAGGTGAAACCCCGCACCCGGGGGGCGAGCTCCGGCTTCAATACTGCCAGTACCAGGAAATAGCCGATGCGCCAGGCCACCAGCAAAAGCCCGGGGATGATGCCCGCGATGAAAAGCTGGCCGATGGAGGTCTCTGCGATGATGCCGTAGATGATGAGCAATATGCTGGGTGGTATAAGCACCCCCAACGCGCCGCCCGCCGCGATGGAGCCGGTTGCCAACTTCTTGTCATAGCCGCGCTTCAGCATCTCCGGCACGCACATGCCGCCCACCACGGCGGTGGTGGCGGTGCTGGCCCCGCACACCGCCGCGAACAGGGTGCAGCCCATCTGGGAAGCGATAGCCAGCCCGGCCGGCAGGGCGCCGATCCATTTATTGAGCATGCCAAAGGCGTCCTTGGCCGCGCCGGAGACGATGATGATTTCGGCCATGAAGATGAAAAGAGGCACCGCCACCAAGGCGAAGGAGTTTACTTTCCCGTAGGCCAGAGTGCCGAACAAAAAGAATATGCGCGGGCCCACGAAGATGACGCCCATGCCCAGGGCCACGAAGCCCAGGCTGAAGGCGATGGGCACCCCCACCATCATCAACAGGATCAAGGCCAGTCCGGCCAGCGAGAGTATCCAGTACCATTCCATGATTCAGCGCTTCCCGGTGGAGGCCAGGAACTTGATCCGCTGGCCGATTTTACGCAGGATGACCAACCCCAAGAGCAGGCAGCCGATGGGCACCAGCACCTGGGAGGGAAACAGCGGCCAGGCCATGGCCTCGGAGGAGCGGGCGCTCAACTCCCAGGACTCCCAGGCCAGCCGCCAGCCCTGCCAGAGAAGCATGGCCACCCAGACCAGAGCCACGCAGTTGATGAAGATGTCCACCCCGGCGCGCACCCTGGGCGTAAAGCGGGCGTAGAGGAAATCGATGCGGATGTTGCCCTCGCTTAGCTCGGTGTAGGGCGCGCCCAAATAGGCCAAGGCCACCAGCAGGTATTCGCTCAGCTCCAGGGACCAGTCCGAGGGGGCCTGGAAGAAATAGCGGCCCACCACCTCGCGCACGATGGCCACCATCATGACCAGGGTGACCCCACCGGCCAGCCAGCCGGTGAAAGCGCCCATCCTGGCGATCTTGTCCGGGGGGTGTTGGGGAGGCGTCTCCATAGACATCTTGCCCTCTCGCTTAAAGGGTTGCCGGGCGGCCGGGCCCGGGTTTAAGTCCCGCGGGCCCGGTTCCCCAGCGACTACTTAGCCATGAACCTCTTTTTAACCAGAGCGCGGATCTCCTTGGCCTCGGCCCCGAAGCCCTGCTTGGCGCAAGTTTCAACATAGAGGTCCCACACTGGCTCGGTGGCCTGCCACATCGCCTTTTGGTCGGCCGGGGGCAGCACAAAGAACTCAACCCCCTTGTCCTGGGCGATTTTGGTGATGCGCGCGTCGTCGTCGGTGATGTGCTTGATCCAAACCGGGACCAGCTTCTTGGCCGAGTCGATCATGACCTTCTGCAGCTTGGGCCCCAGCTTGTTCCAGCGGGCCAGGTTCATGTAGACCAACACGAAGCAGTTGTTCATGATGGGCGGGTTCACCACCTGATCGGCCACCTCCCACATCTTGTAGGTCTCCAGGGAATAGGTGGCCATGAGACCGGCGTCAATGGTGCCGCGCTGCATGGCAGTGTAGTATTCGCCGCTGTGGGTGAACACCGGCGAGGCCCCGATGGCTTTCACCGTGGCCATGAGCATGCCGCCGCCGGCCCTGATTTTCATGCCCTTGAAGTCGGCGAACTTGCGCACCTTCTTGGCCTTCTTGGAGACCTGGAAGTTTTCGGGCGCGAAGATGACCGGGAAGAGCACCTTTACCTTGGCCCGTTTTTGGTAGACCTTGTCCACCAGCTGGCCCACCTTGCCATCGAACCAGAGGTCATACACGTCCTTAGGCGTCTTGAAGTTCTGGGGCATGGCGCAGATGTCGGCAATAGCCACCTTGCCGGAATAATAAGGGGGAAAAGCGGCCAGGCCGTCGATGACCCCCTTGGAAAGGCCGTCCAGGGCTTCCTTGGCCGGCAAAGGCTCCCCTGCCCAGTGCCGTTCGAATTTAATTTTCCCGTTGCTGGCTTTTTCCACCTCATCCAGCCAGGCGCCGATTATCTTGACGCCCAGGCGGGAATGCTTGGTGGGATAGTTGTTCTGAAACACCATGGTGATGGTATCCGCCGCAATGGCAGGAGGGGGCCCACCCGCCGCTATCATCCACACCGCCAGCGCCACCACTAGCGCGCTACAAAGTTTGCTCCTCATGATTCTCCCTCCTCACTTAATTGATAGGCCTGAACCTGCGCCAAGGATCACACGGCTGCCGCATGAAACGGTCAGGCTGTCCGCAGAAGATCCGTGGCCTTGGGTGCTAAATCAAATGATGCGATAGCAAGGTGTGAGCGCGATGATGATATTTCATAATCCGGAATACTGTTCCGTATTTAGATGCTAAAATAACGGCACGCTAAAAGTCAATACCCTAAATGCGGAACAGGATGTCGCGAACAGTGCCCCTCTGCTCTGGGAGAACTCAGGGGAAAGTGGGTAGAATGTCATGAGAGTGGAGGAGCCATCAAAATTATGCGCCTCAACCCGACAAAAAGATCAATGCATTTGGGATTAGCCCCTTCACGTGTGTCTTTTCGCCAGGCACTGCATATCAAAAAAGTCCAAATTTTAAACTATTGGCTGGCACTAATCCGGGATGAAGGGCAAAGCTCGTCCAGCTAATCACGGCATGATTCATGTCGTTGGGCGTCATTTTCCAATTGACAAGCGGTGAGGTTAATTGGTAACCCATTACCCATTACTAATGGTTCCAGGCAACCGGAGGTATGCAGCCATGAACGCTGAACTCCTCATAGCGCGCATCACTTTCTTTGACGTATCGATGGTTCTACTCACGAGCTTTTCACCAAACACGGCCCTTTTTTCAGCCCGCAGCCGCAACGCAGTCACACCTTCAGCGGAGAATTACTTTGAATCGTAGCCTGGGGTTCATAGCGGATCTGCTGTGCGCAGGGCTGGCCATCTTTGCGGTCATCGTGGCCGCTATTGGCGTTTTCGACATGGTGGTGGTCTCCGGACTCACCGCGCTATTGGGCTTGCTGATCTGTTTCTTCGGCATGGAGCGCGACAAGAGCCAAAAATCCCCCGATCAGCTACGCCTCGCTCTGCACGGCCTGATGGTCCTTTCCCTGGTTTACATTTTTTGGGAATGGGGCTTGGTGATGTTCGAGCAGGAGGAAACCATCATCTCCATCAGCCTGCGGCAGAACGCCTTTGCCTGGGTTGCCATCGCCCTGATAAGTTATCTGACCTACCGTTTCTTTGGCATCCCCATGCTGGCGGTTGTGGCCGTATCAGCCGCTTATCTGCTGTTGCCCCCCACCCTGGGGGGAGCGGGCGTAGGCTGGAAGCACGCGGTGGAAAATTTATGGTTTTCCACTGACGGGGTCTTCGGCCGACCGGTGGAGGTGGTTAGCCGGACGGTTTTGGTATTCATCGTGTTTGGCGCGGTATTACAGCAGTCGGGAGCGGGCGAAGTGTTGCTTAAGATCGCCCTGGCCGCTACCGGCCGTTTTGCCGGCGGACCGGCCCACGCAGCTGTGGCCGCCTCGGCCCTGTTCGGCTCACTGTCCGGCACCGCGGTGGCCAACGTAGTTTCCACTGGGGTGTTCACCATACCCATCATCAAAAAAATCGGCTTCAAACCCAGCTTCGCGGGCGGGGTGGAAGCAGCTGCTTCCACCGGGGGGCAGATCATGCCCCCGGTGATGGGCGTGGTGGCCTTTCTCA
>CAZDRW010000242.1:0-5624 GCA_964507555.1 uncultured Desulfarculaceae bacterium | reverse complement strand
CACAGAATCATTTGCATCCATGGCGCCATTTTCCATGCGGCCGTGTTTCTTCTCGCCGACTTTCCGGCGTTTATTCCTTTCGCCGGAAGGAGTCATCCGTACGCGCCGCAATTTGGATCAAGCCAAATTCAACCAGGGCCGGGTGGTACGGGCCTATCTATTCATTCTGAATAAATTCTATAACATCCAGCAGCACATGGATTTCCCGGTGGTTCATATTGTCAGCGATCCGGAGACCGGATTGGACCGGCATTATCAGTTCCATCTCGATTTCCGTTTTATGGAGGTTTCCGCGATAAAGAAGCCGCCGGAACCCAGCCCGGAGGAACGCCAATTCATACTGGACAACATCGCCCAGCCCCAGGTGCTGAAGGATCTCATACCGCCAGACAATTTCATTCTATCCGGTTTCACGGTGGTCCAGGCAGTGGAGGTGACCCATAACCAGGTGGTTTCAGCCTTGGAGAGGGAGCTCATCGACCAGGATTCCATCGTCACCGGAACCGGCTTCCTGCGCCTGCAGGAACGCTTGCGAACCCTGTTCGGCAAGGCCGATCTATTGGCCGGCATCAGCGCTCTGCAGCATGACCGGCTGCTGTTAATGAACGCCGGCTGCTGCGCCGACCATAATTGCTTTTTTGGCGATTCGCGAGAATTGTCTCTAAACGAAATACGCGGGACCCTTTTTGATGAAGCACAGAAGTCCGAAGCGATCATCAGCATACCGGACCTGCCCAATGAAACGCGTCCCCTGCCCAGGCTGGACGAGATTATTGCCGAGGGCATACGTTCTGTTCTGATAGCCCCCTTACACTATCAAGGCAGACTGGTGGGGACTTTCACTCTGAACAGTTCCAGACCGCATGACTTCACAGTGATGGACGTTTTCCAGCTCACCCAATTGCAGCCGCTTTTCAGCCTGGCCATCAAGAACGCGCTTGATGAGATGGATCACAAGGTGCAAGCCATCATCAAAGAAAAGTGCACCGCCATCCATCCCGCGGTTGAGTGGCGTTTCCGGCAGGTAGCCCATGACTATTTGATGCGCCGGCAGGCAGGCAGGCAAGTCGACATCGAACCCATTGTGTTCAAAAACGTATACCCGGTGTATGGCGCCACCGACGTGCGCGGCTCCACCGATGAACGCAACCGGGCCATCCAGGAGGACCTGCGTGAGCATCTGCGCCTGGCGCGCGAGGTGGTTGCGCGGGCCGCGGAAATAAGTCCGCTACCCATCCTGGATGAACTGATTGCGCGGATAAACAGACTGGACCGGCGTCTATCCATCGGCCTGGGCACCGGCGATGAATATATGGTGGTAAGTTTCCTGAGCAAGGACGTGGAATCGATTTTCGACGACCTGGAAAACCTGGGGCCTGATGTGAGCCAAGCGGTAGTCGCTTACCGCGCCAAAGTGGACCACACCTTGGGCACAGTCTACCAAAGCCGGCGCAAGTTCGAAGCCAGCGTATCAAAGCTTAACGACCGCCTGGCCGCCTACCTGGATTGGGAGGAAGGCAACCTGCAAAGCAGCTTCCCGCATTACTTCGAACGCCACCGCACCGACGGGGTGGACTACACCATCTACCTGGGCGCCTCGCTGATGGAAGATGGACGCTTCAACCGCCTCTATCTCAAGAACCTGCGTCTGTGGCAGATCATGGTGGCCTGCGGCTTGGCCTGGCACACCGAGCAGCTAAAGCAGGAACTGGAGTTCCCCCTGGACACCGCCCATCTCATATTGGTGCAGGACTCGCCGCTATCCATCCGCTTCCGCTACGATGAGAGGCGTTTTGACGTTGACGGCGCCTATGACATCCGTCACGAAATCGTCCGCTCCCGCCTGGACAAGGCGGTGGTGAAGGGCTCGGGCGAGAGGCTCACGCAACCGGGGCGGGTGGCCATTGTCTATAGCCAGCCGACCGAGATGCTTGAAACACGCCGCCATTTGGAATATCTACGGAGCGAGGGCTTCCTGAACGACGAGGCAGAGCGCCTGGAACTGGAGGAGATGCCCGGCGTGCAGGGCCTGCGGGCCTTAAGAGTGGGGATCGATCTTCAATCCAAAATCCTGAGCAGGCGCGCCGGCACCATAATAAACTAGCAGGCCGCTCCCTGAGCAGCCTGCTAGCGCGAACCAGGCATTTTCACTACATCATGCGGCTAGGCCGCGCCCTCGGTTTGCTTCAGTTCCTCATCGCGCAACACACGGCGCAGCACCTTGCCCACCAAGGTTTTGGGCAGTTCCTCGCGGAATTCGATGACCGTAGGCGCTTTATAGTGGGTTATGTTTTCCTGGCACCAGGCGATTATGTCCTCCTGGGTCACCTTGCCCGCCGACTCCGGCTTGAGCACTACGAAGGCCTTGACCACCTCGCCGACCTTTTGGTGAGGCACGCCGATCACCGCCACTTCCAGGATGTCCGGGTGGGCGTAGAGATAATTCTCCACCTCGGCGGGAAAGACCGAATAGCCCCGGTGCTTGATAAGATCCTTGGCCCGGTCCAGGATATAGCCCCAACCGCGTTCGTCCATGTAGCCCACGTCGCCGGTGTAAAACCATCCGTCCCGCAGGCAGGCCTCGGTCTCTTCGGGCTTTCTGTAATAACCCTTCATGATCTGGGGCCCTTTGACGCAAAGCTCGCCAACGCCGTCCGGGCCGTAGGGCATCTGCTTTTCGCCTGTCTCCAGGTCCATGATTTTCAATTCCGTGCCAATGAAGGGAATGCCTATGGAGCCCACCACCCGCGGTTTGCCGCCGGGCATCTTGAAGGGATTGGCAGTGACCACCGGCGAGGTCTCGCTCAGGCCGTAGCCTTCCACCACGATGGCGTTGGTTTTTGCCTCAAAGGCCTTCTGCACCTCCCGCGGCAGAGGCCCGGCCCCGGAGAGGCATTGCCGCAATGAACTCAGGTCATATCGCTCCAGGCCCTCGGTGTTGTTGATCTTGTTGAAGAGCGCCGCCACGCCGGGCATGATCATATTGTAGCCCGGGCCCCACTTCTGGATCTGCTCTGCCCATTCATTCATGTCAAGCGGCGGCTTGGGGAACAAAAGCTGGAAGGCGCCGGTGGCCACGGATATGTTCATGACGCAGGTCATGGCGAAGATGTGGAAGAGCGGCAGCACGCCCACCGCGCCCATCGCCGATCCCAATTCCCCCAGCCAAGCCTTGCAGGCCAGGGCGTTGGCCACCAGATTGCTGTGGGTGAGCATGGCGCCTTTGGGGGTGCCGGTGGTGCCGCCGGTGTATTGCAGCACGGCCAGATCCTCGAAGGGGTCTATCTCAACCTTGGGCGGCGAGGCCGGATTTTGCAGAAGCTTGCTGAAGGCTATGGTCTGGGGCGGCATTTTGCCGGAAGGTATCTTGCCCAGCGCCTTACCCAAAAAGCGTTTCACAAAGCTGAACCCGCACAGGTCAACCACGTTGGTGCCGATAAGATGGCGGACCCCGGTGTCGGCCAGCACCTTGGCCGGCGAGGCGAACACCGAATCCAGCACGATAAGGGCCTTGGCGCCCGAGTCATTGAGCTGGTGTTTCACCTCCAAGGGCTTATAGGTTGGGTTGATGGCCGTGGCGATCACTCCCAGCCGCATGCAGGCAAAATAAGCCACCACGAATTGGTGGGAGTTGGGCAGCATTATTGCGGCCGCATCGCCCTTTTTCAGGCCCAGCCCGGCCAAGCCGGTGGCGAAGCGGTCCACCATCTCGTCCAGCTCGCGGTAGCTGACCACCGTATCCAAAAATACAATGGCCCGGTTATCCGGCTTCTCCCGAGCGGTTTGACGCAGCAAATCCCCCAAGCTCAGCCGGGGTGTTTCCAGAGACTTGGGAATGCCTTCGGGCCAATCGCCATACCAAGGCCGCGCTACCATATCCTCGCTCATTTAAATATCCGTCTTTCCGGGGCGCAGTAAGTTTATGGATATCCCGATGGTGCCGGGTGGGATGCGAGTCTTAAATATTAGCATGTAATCCAGAGCGGCACCTATAGTTTCTGATTACCTTTTCCGCGCCGCCTGGTGTGTTAAAATTGGTCATATGTATCAGCCGAAAAGGTTCAATTCGTGAAAGGCGAAATTTGATACACTTCACCACCCTGCGCCAGCGCCTATATGTGTGGCTGCTATTGCCCGTGGCCGTTCTCTTGATCGGCCTGAGCGTGGCCGGATTCTACTTTGCCCGCGACCAAATGAAGCAGCAATGGATAACTTCCGCCCTGTTCAATCTTGAACGTGTCGCCCACACTATAGACATGCGGCTGGAGCTGCCGGAAGAGGCCATCAACCTGATCAACCGTATGCCCGAAGATTTGCCCTTGGATAAGGCCGGCTGGGAAAAGTTTCTGGCCAAGGTACCCGGAGTGGTCGGGGTTAAGATGTCTTGGAGCCAGGCCGAAGAGCGGGGCGCTGCCCAGCCCAGACCGGGGCCTGGAGCCCAGCGCATGTCCCGGGGCATGGGCATGGGCCGGGCCATGCGCTTTCATACCGTGCGGATTGCACAGGTTACCAATCCCCGCCTTGACACCAGCGCCGGCCAGCCGACCGTTACCATGATTTTTGAGTTGCGCGATGAGGCCGGCCAAACAATGGGCCGCTTGGAGCTAGCCATCCTTTTTAAATATTTGCTCCAGGGCATTGAAGCCATGTCATGGTGGCAAGACGGCGCTGGTTATTTGGTGGACGAAACCGGCATTGTGCTAACCAGCACGCCTGGGGCCCCGGTCCTTGGGCCACGCCTGGGCGAAAATGGAGACGAGTTGGGCTTGCGCACCCTGCAAGCCATATTGACCAGCAAATCGGGCGCGGTTTTGGGTTCGGGAACTCCGCCCGAGCGGGTATCCGGATTTTACCGGCTGAAACGCGCGCCCTGGGCCTTGGTGCTGATCGCGCCGGGGGAGAAGCTGCTCTGGCCCATCATGCATTTCCTGCGCATCTACGCAATGGCCGGCGGCGCGGCAGTGCTGTTGGTGCTGCTTTTAATCCGGCTGGTTACCGGCCGAGTGGCCACCTCGGTACGCAAGGTATGTCAAGCAGCCAGGCTGGTGGCCCAAGGCGATTATGAAGTGAAGGTGCCCGAACCCAAAACCAACGACGAGTTCCACCGCTTGGCCGAAAGCTTCAACACCATGGTGGAGGGGCTGAAGGAAAAAGATTTCATCCGCGACACCTTTGGGCGCTACATCGACCAGGAAGTGGCCCGCCAGCTCATGAGCAAGCCCGAGGCCACCCGTTTGGGCGGCCAAAAGCGCTGGGTGGCGGTGATGATGAGCGACGTGCGCGGCTTCACCGCCCTTTGCGAGAGCATCAGCCCAGAGCAAACCATCTCCATCATCAACCGCTACCTTTCCGTGCTCATAGACGTAATACATAGCCACCATGGAATCATCGTGGACTTTTTGGGAGACGCGGTGCTGGTGTTTTACGACAGCGTTGACATAACGGTTGAGGAATCCGCCCGCCGGGCGGTTTGCTGCGCCCTGGACCTCAGAGAAGCCACCGCGAGCTTCAACCAAACCATGCAAGCGGAGGGCCTGCTCCCGTTGGAAACCGCATTCGGGCTCAACGCGGGCGAGGTGGTGGTGGGCAACATTGGATCCAAAACCCGCACCAAATACGGCATC
>CAZDRW010000241.1:0-5627 GCA_964507555.1 uncultured Desulfarculaceae bacterium | reverse complement strand
ATCATCTGATAAAAGCCGCACAGCGCCACCAGCTCGATCACGGATTCCAGACCCAGCTCCTTTTCCAAAGAGTTTTGCAGCTCAGCGGGAATCGATACGCGCGCCAGCGCATAGTCCACCGCTTCCAGCACCCGGCGCTGGGTGGCGCTTAGGCCCTCGGGGAGCTGGCCTGCCTTCAATTCATTGATGACTTCTGGGTCTATGCCAGCATCGCGCGCGCAGGGCTCGTGTTTGACCCATTCGTAAGCCGCCCCCAGTTTGCGGGCCGTGTGCAGGATCGCAAGCTCGCGTAGTCCGTCCGGCAGCCTTGAATCGCCGAAACGGAAATAGGTGCCCAGCTGGGAGACGTGCTCCAAGAGGTCGGGGTGATTCAAAAGCGTCCGGTACATGCCGTCGATGCGGCCCCGCGTGGCGATCAGGTGATTGTAGATATCCTGGGCTTTGGGGCTCAGGGGAGCTTTCGGTTCTGTGACTCGCGCCATGATAGTTTTCTCCGCCAGGCCAATTAGTGATCGTCGGTCCACTCTTTTTTGGCCTGACTGTAAGGGGTGACCGGGGTGGTGTATTTTTTGTCGCAGCGCACGTCCAGGAGATAAGGTGCTTTCGCGTCGCGGGCGCGGGCAAAGGCCCCGGCCAGATCTTGGGGCCGTTCCACGGTGGCCGCCTGCAGCCCCAACGAGCGGGCGAACCCGGCCCAGTCGTGGGTGGGCAGCGTGGTCAGCTCCGAGGGGACCGGCCCTCCCTGGTGGGCCCGCAGCCAGACGTTGGCCAGGGCGCCGTTGTTTATCACCACGTATATCACCGGGAGGTTATAGCGGGCCGCCGCCTGGATCTCGATGCCGTGCATAAGCATGCAGCCGTCGCCGGTCACCACCGCAAGCGGCAGCTCGGGCCGGGCCGCCTTGGCCCCCACCGCCGCCGGTATGGCCCAGCCCATGGGTCCCAGGTTGGTGGCCGAGATGTAGCTCTTGGGCCTGAGCGCCTGCCAGTAGTGACCGCAGAAGGCCCGATGGGCTCCGGAATCCACCACCAGCACCGTCTCCGGCGGCATGGCTTTTCTCAGCTCATGGATCACCCGGGCCGGATGCAAGGGCACGGCCTCGCTATGCAGGTTCTCTTCGTCGAAATAATTGGAGCCCGTGGAGCGTAGGCGATCAAGCCACTCCCTGCGCTCTCCGCTGCCAGCCTCCAGAGCCGCGGCCCGGGCGGATTCCGCGACATTAAGCCGCCGCAGCACCTCCTTGCAATCGCCGGCCAGGGGCACCTCCACCGGCCACGTGCGCCCGATCACGGCGGGCTCGATATCCACATGCACCAGCGCCCGCTTGGGCAGCATCTTGGGATTCCAATACATGGTGTCGCGCTGCATAAGCCCCGAGCCCAGCACCAGAAGCACTTCAACCTCGCCGGAGAGGATGGCCTCGATGGCGTGGCGGTGGCCGGCGTAGCCGAACACCCCAAGCGATAGGCGGTGGTCCTCGGGCAGCACGCCCTTGGCCCTAAGCGTGGTGGCCACCGGTATCTCGAAGCGCTCGGCGAACGCCTTAAGCTCGTCCCAGGCCCCGGCCTTCTCCACCCCCGCCCCCGCCAGGATGGCTATGCGCCGCGGCCCTTGGCCCGCAGCGGAGGGATTTAAAAGCGACCACAGCCGCTCCAGGGCCAGCTCGTCCACCATGGCCGGATTGTAGGCCGCCTCGTCCAGCGGCTGCCACCGGCCTTCGATCTCATGGGTCTGCACGTCCAGGGGAAGGCTGAGGTGGGCCGGTCCCTGACCGCCGGCCAGCATGGCCTGCAGGCAGGCGCGCAGATGGTGCTGCAAAAGGCCGGCGTTTTCCACGGCAAAGGACGCCAGGCTGACCGGGCGCAATATGCTGATGTCGTCCAGAGCGGCGGGGCTGGAGTCCTGGAACCCTCCCCTGCCCTCCCAACTGGTGGGGACCTGGCCGGAGATTATCAAAAGCGGCGAGCCATCGGTGCGCGCCGCCTCCATGGCGGTGACCGTGTTGGTGATGCCCGGGCCGCCGATGGCCAGGCAAACCCCGAAACGCCCGCTGGCCCGGGCGTAGCCGTCGGCCATGTAGGCCGCCCCGCCCTCCTGCCCCGCCACCACAGGCCTTAGGCCTTCCACGCTGCCGAACGCGGGCAGAAAAGGATCCACCAGCCCGCCGGGCACCATGAACACGTGCGAGATTTTTTCAAGCTTTAGCGCTTCCAATAGATAGCTAACGATTTTTTGGCCCATGTCTTCCCCGCTTGGCGTGTCCATGAAATATTTTTAATAGGCTATTATGCCAACTTTTAACCCGGGGCGCGGAAGGTTTGTTTTTTAGCGGCCTGCAAGCAATCGCCCGGATTGACGTCTCCCTCCAGGCAGGATAACATTTCCGTTTAGCCGGAAAACCTTTAGTAAGGCTGGCAAATTATGACTGATGCCCTTATTGCGGAATTGGCCGATAAAATAAAGCATACTCTGCAAGAGGGCGGCGCGGCGCTCGTGGGTTTCGCCGAGGTCAAGGGCCTGACCGGCGATAGGCTCGCCCACTTCGACCATGCGGTGAGCTTTGCCATGGCCATGGACCCTTATATCATGGCCGGGCTCAAGTACGGCCCCACCCGGGAATACGCCAAACTCTACGAGGCCATGAACCAGGAGATAAACGTCCTGGCCGAAAAGGTTGAAGACCTGATTTTAGACGCGGGCCATGACGCCTGGGCGGTGCCCGCCTCGGTGCGCAGCGACCCGATCAACATCCGGGGCGACTTCCCCCACAAGACCGCGGCCACCCGGGCCGGGCTGGGCTGGGTGGGCCGGCACTGCCAACTGGTGACCCATAAACTGGGACCCTGGCTTCGGCTGGGCACGGTGCTGACCAACGCCCCCCTGCCCCCGGCCAAGCCAATGGAGAAAAGCTTTTGCGGCGAGTGCCGGGCCTGCATCGACGCCTGCCCGGCCGGGGCGCTCAGGGGCGGGGTGTGGTCGCCGGGCATCGAGCGCTCGGAGATTCTTGACGCGCCGGTTTGCGATGACTACAAGAAAGAGCACTTCTTCGCCTTCCACGGCGGCCACAACTGCGGCATCTGCACCAGCGCCTGCCCTTATGGCCACAAACTCTTGAAGGCGGAGTCCGATAAGGCCGGTTAAGCTGGCACCGCTTCAATCCTAGGCCGCTGCCGCCCGGAATCCTTTTTATTTCCCAGCCCTGGGGTTTTGCCCCACGGCCAGGGCTTGCCCCAAACCCAAATCTTGTCTCTATTTACCTGAAGTCATATACTTGTTCCTATTAGCCAAGTCAGTTGATTGCCAAGCCGCCGGCCAGCCGCCTGAACCGGAATCATAGCCCTGAGGAATGATATGACCAGAGATGTCTGCAACCGAATTCCCAAGGATCTCTTGCGCGCCCTTTTGGAGAACCCCCACGAGAGCCAGATCGTGGTGGACGCAGAAGGCATCATCCGTTTCGTAAGCGTGCACACCGAGGAGTTCTACGAAGTCCCGCCCGAGGAGATGATAGGCAAGCACATTCTGGAGATGAACCCGGAAAGCAGGCTTCCCCAGGTCTTGGCCACCGGCAAGGCCGAGATCGGCAGCGTGCTCAGGATGGGCGGCAAGGAGCGCATAGTCGCCCGCATCCCCATAAAAAACGAGAAGGGCGAGATCGTGGGCGCGGTGGGTAAGCTGATGTTCTGGCACCTCACCCAGCTCAAGGAACTGGTGCGCCAGGTGGAGGTGCTGGAAAACCGGCTGGACTACTACGAGAAGGAGCTCAAGCAGGTCTATTCAAACCGCTACGCTCTGGATCAGGTGGTGGGCCAGAGCCCGGCCATGCGGGAAGCCAAGCAGGTGGCCGCCCAGGCGGCGGAGTCTGATTTGACCGTACTGATAACCGGCGAGACCGGCACCGGCAAGGAGGTGTTCGCCCACGCCATCCACCAGATGAGCGCCCGCGAGGGCAAGCCTTTTGTCAAGGTGAACTGCGCGGCCATCCCCCAGGAGCTTTTTGAATCGGAGCTCTTCGGCTACAAGGCCGGGGCCTTTACCGGAGCCAGCAGCAAAGGCAAGCCCGGCAAGTTCGAGTTGGCCGACGGGGGCACCATCTTCCTGGACGAGGTGGGCGATATACCGCTGGCCTTGCAGGTCAAACTCTTACGGGTCATTCAGGAGCAGGAGGTGGAGCGCCTGGGCGGAACCCGCACCCTGCAGCTCGATTTCAGGGTGATAGCGGCCACCAACCGCGACCTAAAAGAGATGATGCAAAAGCACGCCTACCGCCAGGACCTGTACTACCGGCTCAACATCTTCCGCCTGCGCACCCCGGCCTTGAGGGAGATAACCGAGGACATTCCCCGCATCGCCTACCATATCCTCTCCGGATTGCATCAGGACGGCCGCAGCCAGGTGAACCGCATCAGCCCCGAGGCCATGGAGCGCATGGCCTGCTACGCCTGGCCGGGCAATGTGCGCGAACTGCGCAACGTGATCGAGCGGGCCGCGGCCGTGGCCCGCGGCGGAGCCATCAGCCAGGAACACCTGCCCGTGGATCTTTTGGAGGGAGCCTCCGGTACCACGGCCCGGCCCCAGTTGCAGCCGCTGCCGCTTCGGGAGGAGATGGCCTTGGCCGAACGCCGAGTCATCGAAAAAGCGCTGCGCTTCACCGGCGGAAACCGCACCCAGGCGGCGCGGCTATTGGGGATTCACCGCACCGGCCTGCATCAAAAGCTGCGCGCCTACGACTTGAGCTGAAAGGCCCTGTTGTTGTATAAAATATTAGACTAGTATATTTTTTTATACAGTATAGTCGTCTTGGGTAACGCGGAAAATTGCACAATATTTAGGTTGCTTACTTGTTTCAGCCTTATAATAGTGTCTAATATTTTCTACGTTTATTGCTATTAAATAACCGTTCTCAATTTCCTCGCGCAGCAATCACTCAAATTACATCAAAATTACAGCAGGTTATGCAATTAAGCCCGCGTGGTATGGTGGTTGCATGGGAGCTGTGGCGAGCCCCACGGCGGGCTTACATCATTAGCTTAAATGGGCGCCCGGCGCCCTCTACCGGAGTTGCAACATGGATTACAGCATACCCGAAAACCTGCGCATGATGGTCGACACCGTGCGGCGTTTCGTGAAAAAGGACTTGGAACCCATCAGCCAGAAAGTCGAAGAGGAGGACCGCATCCCCGAGGAAGTGGTCCAGACCATGCGCGAGCTGGGCCTGTTCGGCCTGGCCATCCCCGAGGAGTACGGTGGCCTGGAGGTGGGCACCCTGGGCGAGTGCCTGGTCTACGAGGAGCTCTCCAAGGTTAACGCCTGCTTCCGCACCCGGGTCGGCACCAACAACGGCATAGGCTCCCAGGGCATCCTCATAGACGGCACCGAAGAGCAGAAAGAGCGCTACCTGCCCAAGCTGGCCTCGGGCGAGTGGACCGGCTGCTTTGCCCTCACCGAGCCCGATGCCGGCTCGGACGCGGCCAGCATCAAGACCACGGCCGAGCGCAAGGGCGACAAGTGGATCCTAAACGGCACCAAGCATTTCATTACCAACGGCAACATCGCCGATCTGGCCACGGTGTTCGCGGTGACCGACAAGGCCAAGAAGGCCAAGGGCGGCATCACCGCCTTTGTG
>CAZDRW010000240.1:0-5627 GCA_964507555.1 uncultured Desulfarculaceae bacterium | reverse complement strand
CTGGTTATCAACTACCCCAACAATCCCACCGCGGCGGTGGCGGACCTGGAATACTACGCCCAAGTGGTCGCCTTTGCCGCCAAGCACGGCCTCATGGTGGTCTCCGACGCGGCCTACACCGAGATGGCCTATGACGGGCTCAAGCCGCCCAGCTTCCTCAACGCGCCAGGCGCCATGGAGGTGGGCATCGAATTCCATAGCCTGTCCAAGACCTACAACATGACCGGCTGGCGCCTGGGTTTTGCCGTGGGCAACGCCGAACTGGTGGGCGGCCTGGGCCAGGTCAAGAGCCAGATAGACTCCGGAGCCTTTGACGCGGTGCAGATCGCGGGCATCGCCGCCTTGGAAGGCGACCAAAAGTGCGTGGCCGACATGTGCAAGCTGTATCAACAGCGGCGCGACGTGTTGGTCAAGGGCCTGCAAGGCCTGGGGCTTCCCGTGGAAGCGCCCAAAGCCACCTTCTACGTGTGGTGCCCTTGTCCTCAGGGAGTTCATAGCGCCGAGTTCACCAAACGTCTACTCAATGAGTGCGGCATCGTCTCCACCCCGGGCAACGGCTTTGGCGCGCCGGGCGAAGGCTATGTGCGGTTTGCGCTCACGGTGGACAAAGAGCGTTTGGCTGAGGCGGTGGACCGCCTGTCCAAGCTGAGCTTTTAGGCCGGGACGGCCGGGTGGAACCCAAAGGCTCCGTCGCATGCGAGGTTTTCATAGGTCTGGGCGCCAACCTGGGCGATGCCCAGGCCCACCTGCAAGCCGGGCTGGAGGGACTGGCGGAGATACCCGGTTATAAGCCCCGTAAGGTGTCGTCGCTCTATGAAACCGCGCCGGTGGGGCCGGTTGCGCAGCCGCCTTTTTTGAACGCGGTGGCCCAAGGGGGCTATATTGGCGGCCCACTTGCATTGTTAAAGGCGTTGCAGGATATTGAGACGGGTAGGGGACGCCAGCGCCAAGTCCATTGGGGGCCGCGCACCCTGGATCTGGACCTCCTGGTATTCGGTAACGAGATAATCGACCTGCCTGAACTCAAGGTGCCTCATCCGGAAATGTGGCGCCGCGCCTTCGTGCTGGTGCCCTTGATGGAGATTGCACCCCAATTGGTGCTGCCGCATTGGCGGAAAACCGCGGGAGAGCTATATCAGGCCATGACGCCAGACGAGCGGCGGGAACAAAGCGTGCGCCGGGTGGCGTGGGATCAGCGGGCTTAAAGGGCGTGCAGCCTAATGAATGAATTGCCAGGAGCCTGCCATCCGTTAAGGTCTACTGGACAAGGTTTCGAAATCAGGCTAATACAAACCAAATGCGGCAAGCTTTCGTCAAAAAGCCACAGTAGCGTCTCCCCAATAAAGGAATAAGTTTGGGACTCTGGAATATAATTAAATTCGCCCTGATCGGGATGCTGGTGTGGTTTTTATACCGCAGCGTGCGAAGACTCATGTCCGGGAGCGCCAATGCGGGTCGCCGGCCGGCGCCCAAAGGACCGGACCAGGTTATCGACATTATGGTTCAGGACCCCCAGTGCGGCATTTATCTGCCCCAGCACGAGGCCATCAAGGCAATCGTGAGAGACGAGGAGCGCTTCTTTTGCTCCGAAGCCTGCCGCGACGCCTTTATTCGGGGTGATAAGCCCGGCCAAAATCAGGAAAACGCCCATGGCAATGGGTAGCAAATACATAAACTAGAGCTACGTGAGGAGCCGAAATGAAGATTTTTATCGACACCGCCGATATCAGCGAGATACGGGAAGCCAAGGCCTTGGGCATCCTGGACGGGGTAACCACCAACCCCAGCTTGGTGGCCAAAACCGGCAAGCCCTTTGAGGAGTGCATCAAAGAGATCCTTAAAGAGGTGCCCGGCCCGGTGAGCGTGGAAGTCACCGCTTTGGATCACGACGGGATGGTGAAAGAAGCTGAGACCTACGCCAAGTGGGCGGATAACGTGGTGGTGAAGGTGCCGATCATAAAAGAGGGCCTGAAAGCCATCAAGACCCTTTCCGAACAGGGCATCAAGGTCAACGTAACCCTGTGCTTCTCGCCCATGCAGGCCATGCTGGCCGCCAAGGCCGGCGCCGCCTATATCAGCCCCTTTGTGGGCCGCCTGGACGACATATCCCAGGACGGCATGGAGCTTATCAGTCAGATCGTGGAGATTTACGACAACTACGCCTTTGACACCGAGGTGTTGGTGGCTTCGGTGCGAAATCCCATGCATGTGGTGCAGGCGGCGCTTTTGGGCGCCGACGTGGCCACCATTCCTCTGAACGTGATCGACGCGTTGTTGAAGCACCCGCTTACCGATATAGGCCTGCAAAAGTTCTTGGCCGACTGGGAAAAGCGCAAGGCCTAACAAAATCGGAGACATGGGGCAATGACGCCGCCTTCCAAAGAAGAAATATTCAGCCTGCCAAACCTCTTGAGTCTGGTGCGGGTGGGCTCCATACCGATTCTGGTGGCCATGATGCACTACAACAGCCCAGTTTGGTCCTGGACCGCCGGCGTGGTGTTTTTTGTGGCGGGACTCACCGATCTGGCCGACGGCTGGCTGGCTCGGCGCATGAAAAAAGTGAGCGTCTTGGGCCAATACCTGGATCCGGTGGCTGACAAGCTGTTGATCGCCTCGCTTCTCGTCGCCTTGGTGGCGGAGGGACGTGCTCCGGCCTGGATGGCGATCATCGTGATATGCCGGGAGATCGCCGTTACCGGCATGCGGGCCCTGGCCGCCATAAAAGGCTTCAACGTGCCCAGCGACATGTGGGGCAAATGGAAGACCGCGGTGCAAATGCTGGCCCTGCTTTTGCTGGTCATGCACTACCCGATCGCCGGCTTTGATCCCCATTATTGGGGAATGGTTTCCCTGTGGGTGGCGGTGGCGATAACCGCTTGGTCTGGCTTGGGATATTTTATACGCTTCCAGAGGAAGCTGGTGCATGGGGCGGACAGCGATTCCGAGCCTTTTTCACCTTGACAAGGCAGCGATATCTGCTATCATTCCGCCCAGCTCAAGCGGGAGTAACTCAGAGGTAGAGTGCAACCTTGCCAAGGTTGAAGTCGCGGGTTCAACTCCCGTCTCCCGCTCCACTTAAGATGCTAAGAGAGCCCCGCTGACAAGGGGCATTGAGTCGGCCCTTCCTGATGGAAGGGCCGGTTTTTTGTGGATCGGCTGGCTAGTAGGTAGTTATGGGCGCGCGCCTAGAGCGCCGTGCCGGGATCCCGCGGTTAATTGGCATTAAGATTGACTCCTTACCGCGGGTAATGCCTATAATAGCCATGGTCCAGGCCCCCCTGTCTGTCGCCTTAGCATCCATAAGCGGGCTCGCGTCAGGTCCGTTACCAAGCATCTTGCCTTTGCACCAAATGCTGGTTGAGTGAGAAACGCCCATTTAAGGGTGGATGAAGGCTTTTCGTCGGTATGGTTCTGAACCAACAAACAGGAGGGGGGAAAATGGAAAAGTTTAATGGGTATTTGTTTTCAAAGCTTGGCGCCATCGGCAGTAAGTCCGAGGGGCCGGCCTATTTCCTGCAGCAGTTTGATTACAAGGAGTTACCCATCATCAAGCATGCCGCCCTTTGGCAAAAGGATCCGGCGCTGCACAAAATGTTGAACAGCAAGGTGACCATCGAAGGCGATATGACCTTCAGCGGAATCCAGTACAAGTCCATCGCGCCTTTCAAGCCAATTAGGATCAAGGCGGCTCTCAAGCTGCTCAAAGTGGAACTGAAGCTGGAGCACGATCCTCTTTGGGTGGATAAGCAGCCCGGACCCAAACGCTTGGCCCAATGCACCTCGTTTACCTTGCGGGTGAAGTGGCCCTACCGTAGCATCTGGCAAGGCCAGTGTCCCACCACGCAGCTTTTCGACTTTTCCGTGGAGCACAAGGGCAAGCCCATCTGGACCTGGAGCGCGGGCCAGCTTTTCGTGTTGGTGCAGACTCCGGTGCAGATACCCGGCGGTGGCTGGCATGAGTTCAGTGGCACCTGGAAGATAGACCGGGAAACCATACCAGCCGAAGGTGTCTACCAGGCCAAGGCGGTTTTCATCGCCTCGGGCCAGGAAGTCGCCAAGGATTTCAAAATAAAATTCGCGCAATGACCCCTGCGCTGGGTGCGAAGCGGGGGGCCGTCCCCCGCTTTTAATTTTTGATATATAGGGCGTTTCGTTTTACGCGAGACTCGCATGGCGCGGCCATAAAAGCCCTTGACACTTATCCATCCCCCCGTTATTATTGACAGTGCTGTCGGTCATGCGTAACTACCTGTGACTGCTGGCAAAATCCAAACGGCGGCGTAGCCAAGTGGCTAAGGCAGCGGACTGCAAATCCGTTATTCACCGGTTCAAATCCGGTCGCCGCCTCCAAGCAAAAACGAGGGGTTAGGCCTAAAAGGCCTAACCCCTTTTCTGTAATGTGTGTAATGGAAGTGTGTAATTGATTTTTATCAATCACTTTGCAGTTGCTCAGTGCCTTTGGGCATCCGCCCGGCGCGCCATGGCCAGCAACTCCCAATATGGCGGTGTGTAGCCCTTTTGCTTTTTGAATTCATCTGCCCGGGTCAGCACCTCCTTGGCCAGCGCTTTGTGCCGGGCGGAGTACCAAAGATTTTTGAGCGCCGCGGTGGCGGGCATGCCCTCGGGCACCGGCCCATAGGCGCCGAAAAGGTTCTTGAGCATGCTGTAGGCTTTGGCCAGGCGGGCGGGGGCCAGCAAGAGCCAGTTGTAGTCCATGGCCATGCCTTTATCCGCGCTCTCCAGCATGGCATCGGTCACCGCGTTATCCACGTGATCCTTGAACAGCGTCTTAAAATCCCGCCACTCCCCGGCCACCGCCAGGCTGGGGTCGTATTCCAGATCCGCAGGACACTGGGTGATAAAATGCCGCACTCCGAAATCGGCTAGCCAGGCTACGGTGCCCGGCGCGGAGATGTGGGACAAGGCCGGCCACAGCTCCACCCCCTTGGCCTTATAGGCCGCATAGACCACCTCCGAGCAGAACATTTGCTCGTGGTTTTGATAGTCCATGGCAAAGTCATAGGGGATGTGCCTGCTCGTGGCCTGTTTATAGGCGCCTTGCGCCGCCTCATGGGCCAACTGGGGGTTGGCGGCCAGGGCGGGCAGACCGGGGCGAAGGCGCAGCACCAAAATCCGCAGCTTCTTGTCCTTGAAATAATCCTCCAGGGGGGTGATCACCACCCCGTATTCGATGAGCGCTTCGATGATCAGCCCTTTGCCGGTCTGGGGGGTCACATAGAAAAGGGCCACATGGGAGAAGTTGCCAGGATAGTCGGAGCCCCGCGCGATAAGAGCCGAGGTGGGGGCGCCCCCCCGGGAGACCAGGATATCCCCGCTGTGCAGAGTGACGCCCCGGACCTTGAGGGCCGGGGCCGCCGAGGGGGACTCTTCTCCGGCATCCAGCGCCGGGGCCGAGCCCACGGGCAGTTGCAGCATGAGTTCTTCCAGCACGCAACGTTGGCCGTAGAGGAGCCGGTAAAGCCGGTCCCTGGTGCTTGGGGCCTGGGGAGGCCAGTCCCGGGCCTGCTTTCTGGCTGCTTGGCGCAAGCGGTGCAAGGCTTTGCTAAACTCCGGCGACCGGCGGGGACAGGCCGCCAAAAGCGGCGCCAGGCTCATGGTCTTAAACT
>CAZDRW010000239.1:0-5632 GCA_964507555.1 uncultured Desulfarculaceae bacterium | reverse complement strand
GGTGAGAGCGCCGCATATTTGTGTTATAGATAACGTCTCTGAAGTTGCCCTGCTCCTAATTTTCTAACCTTTGGAGTGTGTTAGCCCATGATCATAGCCAAGGCGCCGGTCCGCATTTCTCTGGGCGGGGGAGGCACCGACCTCAAATCGTTCTACTCGCGTTTCGGCGGATTCCTGATTGCCGGAGCCATTGACCGCTATGTGTTCATCTGCGCCAACCGCCGCTTTGAGGCAACCATCCGCCTCAGCTACTCCCAGACCGAGCAGGTCGAGAATATTAACGACATAAAGCACAACATTTTCCGGGAAGCCTTGAAGCTCATGGGGGTGGACAAGCACATCGAACTGGCTTCCATCGCCGACGTGCCGGCCAACTGCGGGGTGGGCTCGTCCTCAAGCTTCACGGTGGCGCTTCTCATGGCGCTGCATTCCTATAAGCGCGACCTGGTGCCTATCAGGGACCTGGCCGAAGAGGCCTGCAAAATCGAGATCGACATCCTGGGCGAGCCCATCGGCAAGCAGGACCAATACATGGCCGCCTTTGGCGGGGTCACGGCGCTTACCTTTGAGCCGGACGGCCATGTGCAGGTGGAACCGGTGCGCATCCCGGAGGACGCTCTCTTGGAGTTGGAATATAATATCGCCCTCTTTTACACCGGCATTCAGCGTAACGCCTCGGACATCCTGGCCAGCCAGAACCAGAAAACCCAGGAGGACGACGCGGCCGTGGTGGAGCGGCTCAAGGAAATCAAGGAGATCGGGCTCACCACCAAGCGCTATTTTGAAAAGGGCGACCTCAACTCTTTCGGCGATCTCTTGCATCAGCATTGGCTCACCAAAAAGAAGCTGTCAGCTGCTATAAGCAATCCATTCATAGACGAAGCCTATGAGGAGGCGCGCAAGGCCGGCGCCCTGGGCGGCAAGATCATGGGCGCGGGCGGCGGCGGCTTTTTCATGTTTTATTGCCCAGGCACCAAGGCCAAGGTTATCCAAAGGCTCTCCGCCATGGGGCTCAGGTATTCACCTTTCCGTTTCGATTTCGAAGGCGCCAAGATCGTGGCCAACCTGCGCAAGGGCGGGCCACAGGGGAGCTAGAACCATATGTCGGATCAATATATCGCCAGGTATCTGCAAGAAGCCTCCCAGGTGGCGGCGGGCTTGGACGCGGCCGAGATGGAGCGCATGGTCTCTGTGATCGTGAGCGTGCGCCAGGACGGAGGCCGCATGTTTTTCTTGGGCGTGGGCGGCGGCGCGGGCAATGCCTCCCATGCGGTCAACGACTTCCGCAAAATCGCCGGCATCGAATGCTATACCCCCACCGACAACGTGAGCGAACTCACCGCGCTCATCAATGACGAGGGCTGGGAAGGCGTGTTCGTGCGCTGGCTCAAGGGTAGCCGGCTTACGGCCAAGGATGCCATTTTCGTCTTCAGCGTGGGCGGCGGTAATGTGGAGAAACAGATCAGCGTCAACCTGGTGGAGGCGCTGAAGTTTGCCCAGGAGGTGGGCGCCCGCATCCTGGGCGTGGTGGGCCGCGACGGCGGCTACACCAAGCAGGTGGCCGACGCCTGCGTCGTGGTACCCACCATCAGCGACGACACGGTGACTCCCCACACCGAGGCCTTCCAGGCCGTGGTTTGGCATGGCCTGGTTTCCCACCCCGCGGTGCTGATGAATGAAATGAAGTGGGAATCCGTGAAGTGAGGCGGGCGGTTTTCCTGGACCGCGACGGCACCTTGAACCATTTGGTGCCCCGGCCTGACGGTTCTTGGGCCTCGCCCCGCAGCCTGGCCGAGTTCAAGCTGACCGTGGGGGCCGCCCGGCAGGTTGCGCGCCTAAAAAGCGCCGGCTTCCTGGCCATAATCGCCACCAATCAGCCCGATGTGGCCCGGGGGGTTCTGCCCGCCCAGGTGCTGGAAGCCATGCACCTTGAGCTAAGGAAGCTGGCGCCGGTTGACGGCATAATGGTCTGTCCCCATGACGACATTGACGATTGCCCCTGCCGCAAGCCCCGGCCCGGGATGCTCCTGCAGGCGGCAAAGCGCTGGGAATTGGATTTGGCAGGGTCGTTCATGGTGGGAGACTCCTGGAAGGACATGGAGGCCGCCCGGGCGGCTGGGGTTAAAGACATACTGATTAATGCAGCTTACAACCAAGAAGTGACTTGCAGCCTGCGGGCGGACAGTCTAGAATCCGCCTGCAACTATATTCTGGCTCAAGGACGGTAGGGAATCATGGCCATATTTTTGGACAGCGGCAAATTAGACGAAGTTAAAAAGTACATGGCTTGGGGCGTGATCCGCGGGGTCACCACCAATCCCACCATATTTTTCAAAGATGGAGTCACCGGCGGGGTGGACGGCATGAAGGCCCGCGCTCGTGAAATCGCCGATATCATCTATCCCTATCCCTTGTCCCTGGAGGTCACCAGCAACGACCGCCAGCAGATGATAGCCCAGGCCCAAGAGTTCGCAGCCATCGCGGACAACATAAATATCAAGATCACGGTGCACGGCCCCAACGGCGAAACCGAAAACCTGGAAGTGGTGCACGAGTTGGAAACGGTGCATGACGTGCGGGTCAACTGCACTGCCATGATGAGCGCCCAACAATGTCTCTTGGCCGCCCTGGCCGGGGCTACCTATGTCTCGCTGTTCGGCGGCCGGGTCAACAACATGGGCTATGATTCCCGCCAGGAAATAACCCGGCTGCGGAATGTATTGGATATTCAAGGCCTGGATGCCCAAATCATTATCGGCTCCACCAGAGAGGTCTTGAACATCTTTGAATGGCTGGAGGCCGGAGCGCACATAGTCACCGTGACCCCCAACTTGATCCAGGGCATGCTGGTGCACCCTTACACCAAAGAGACGGTGCAGATGTTCCTGGACGACGCCAAGAAATGCGAACAGTGCTGAGGCTCGGCTAGGCAGTGTTTTCCCAAAGGCCTTAGATGGAAAATATTAATAACGTATTTAAGTTTCGCAGCCTGGTGAGCAGGAAAGATCGTGAGCGCCTTCACGGACACCATGCCTGTTTGGTGTGGTTCACCGGCCTATCAGCCTCTGGAAAATCCACCATAGCCCATCAAGCCGAGCGGATACTTCACGAAATGGGTTGTTCAACCTATGTTTTGGACGGCGACAACGTGCGCCATGGCCTATGCAAAGACTTAGGCTTTTCCAGGGAAGACAGAGCTGAAAACCTGCGGCGCATCGGGGAAATGGTCAAGCTCTTCGTGGACGCCGGCATCATTGTGCTGACTGCCTTTATCTCGCCTTACAAACAAGACAGGCAAGCCATTATGGATATTGTCGGCAGAGATAACTGTATAGAGGTCTATGTGGAATGCCCGGTGGAAGTCTGCGCGGCTCGAGATCCCAAAGGACTCTACCAAAAGGCCCTAGCTGGTGATCTTCATAATTTTACTGGTGTTTCAGCTCCTTACGAGCCACCTGACAACCCAGAGTTGATTGTCCACTCTGCTCTGCTATCTCCCGAAAAATCGGCTGCACTGGTCTTGGAACTGCTCGGTCGGCGTGGTTGCACTAAAAGCAATTAGTGTGTCTAGTCTTTCAATTAGATCACATATCTGCCACTACTCTGGCGTGTTTTAAAGTCGATCTTAATACCAAATATTTCGCAAAAGAATACTATGCCTTACTTAGATTAAGAAGACCGGTTATTATGAAACCGATCTTCAATCAGTTTCTCGGCGGACATCCTCCCGGGAAGTAAAAGGATGTTGCTGACAATTAAGTCTTTAGCGGTCTGTTTTTAGAAAATGAATCGAGCCGAAGCTGTAACATATTGTCTTTGGCTACTCCTAACTCACAACATTGCAAAGCTGTAAATATTATTGCAATAAGATGGCAGAAAAATGGGCTCACCTAATTACCATCGTGCCTACAATCTAGCCACAGATGCTGAAGCAGACCTGGCCATGGAGCAAAACTCCGAGGCCATGGCCGGCAACCTGGCCCGTTACCATAGCTGGTGCTTGAGCCAATTTCCTATTCCGCAGGAGGCTCGTCTTTTAGATATTGGATGCGGGCGCTGCCTTTATTTCAATGAGATACTCAAGTATCAACCCAAGCAATACGTGGCAGCCGACTACAGCCAGCGGAATATAGATTACCTGACGGGCTTGTTTAAGGGCAGGAATGGTTTTCAGGCGCGTCACGTGGATTTGACTGACGCAGGATCCATGGGAAAGTTGGGCGATCTCGATCTGGATTTTATCCTTTGCTTCGATGTGTTGGAGCATATAGAAGACCACTTGGAGGCACTGGCCAACCTGAGATCCCTGCTGCTGTCCACCGGCGCCAAGATGCTGTTTTTGAAAGTCCCGGCCTTGCCGTCCATATACGGTAGCAACGACCTGGCCATAGGGCATTATCGGCGCTATTCGCGCCGCCTGTTGCAAGAGGTCCTACTTAAGGCGGGGTTAAAGCCGTTGAAACTCAGATACCAGAACATGCCGGGCATCATTCCCTGGTTTTTGCTTGGCCGGGTGCTGAAACGCTCCAAGGCTGTCACCACCGGCGAAAGTAGGCTTTTCGACCGGATCGTTCCCCTGGTACAGGGTGTGGAAAAAATAATGCAGCCGCCCTTCGGGCTTTCACTTAACGCGATCGTCGTGCCTGCGTAAAGGAATCCTAAGTTGTCTCTAGCCATTTTCAATAACCACCCTACCTTCCCTGAACCCTTGCACGTGGGTTATCCTTTGGTGGAGCCTGGACTCAAGGAACATTTTCATGAAGAGTTGGAGTCCATGTTCGGGCGTAATTGGTTCACTAACGATGGACCTTTGGTTAGGCGTCTGGAGGAAGAGATCGGGAAGCGTCACGGCGTGGAGCATTGCATCGCGGTAAACAACGCCACCTTGGGCCTGCTCTTAGTGCTAAGGGCCATGGAGCTGAAAGGCGAGGTGATTCTGCCGGCCTTTACCTTTGTTGCCACGGCTCACGCTGTATGGTGGCAAGGACTTAGACCGGTTTTCTGCGACATTGAACCGTCCGGCCTCATGATCGACCCCGCTAAGATCAGCCAACTGGTGAGCCCCAACACCACCGCTCTGATCGGGGTGCATCTTTTCGGCAATGTTTGCGATGTGAACGAGCTTGAACGAATCGCTGCGGATAAAAAATTACGCTTGGTCTTTGACTCTGCCCATGCCTTTGAATGCGGTTTTAATGAATCTATGATAGGCGAGTTCGGCGATGCCGAGGTTCTCAGCTTCCATGCCACCAAGTTTTTCTCAACCGGCGAGGGAGGCGCCATCCTGACCAACAACAATCAATTGGCAACGCGCCTACGCCTGCTGCGCAACTTTGGGTTTAAGAATTACGATGAGGTTGGTTTTCTGGGACTGAACGCAAAGATGGCTGAGACCGCAGCGGCCTTGGGGATTGCGTCTTTACCCTATCTAGAAGATCGCCGAACGCGCCTGGCCAAGATCAGAGACTTGTATATACAGTACCTCGGGGGTATTCCGGGCGTTAGTATCGTGCCATCAGGGCTTAATGGAAAAAGCAATTTCCACTACTTCGTCATTTTGATTGACGATAAATTATTTAGGATTAACCGTAATATTTTGTACCAAGTACTTTGGAAAGAAAACATTCAAGCT
>CAZDRW010000238.1:0-5643 GCA_964507555.1 uncultured Desulfarculaceae bacterium | reverse complement strand
ATTCAGGACCCCCGGGGTGTCGGTCAGAAGAATCAGCTTGCTGGCCCTTAGGCCGCCGGCCACGGCCGAGGCCACCAGGTCCGCGTTAATATTGAGCGATTCACCGTTAGGCCCCACGCCCACCGGCGCGATCACCGGTATGAACAGGCCGTGCTCCAGGGTCTGGATCACCTGAGGGTCCACCTTATCCACCCGGCCCACCAGGCCGATATCCAGGATCTCGGGCGGCTGGTCGGCCTGGTTCCTGCGGGTGATCTGCATGCGGCTGGCCGCGATGAGCCGGCCGTCGTGCCCGCACAGCCCCACGGCCCGGCCGCCGTGCTGGTTTATGAGACCCACGATGCTTTTGTTCACCTGGCCCACCAGAACCATCTGCACCACATCCATGACTTCCGGGCTGGTGACCCGCATGCCCTCCACGAACTCGCAGGAGATGCCCAGCCGTTCCAGGAGCTGGCCGATCTGGGGTCCACCGCCGTGCACCACTACCGGGTAGATGCCCACCTCCCTAAGAAGGATCACGTTGAGGGCGAAGCTTTTTTTCAAAGCTTCGTCCTTCATGGCCGATCCGCCGTACTTAACCACCACGGTCTGGCCGGAAAACCTCTGGATGTAGGGCAGCGCCTCGATGAGGGTATGGGCCCGGAAGCTTGCTTGGTCGCTCATGCCTATGGGCTCCCCGATTACGAGTTAATAAACAGGCCGCGCATAATGGTGCTAGAAATTGATCCTCACTCCCAAGTCCACCATGAACACCTTGGTGTTATCAAGCTCCATGGAGATGTCCTGGCCCTCAAAGCTCTCGGTCTGGCTCTGGCTGCCGAAGCCGATGTAGCGGCCCCTGAGCTCCAGGCTCAGGTTGGAGACCGGGGTCAGGATCACGCCGCCCATGAGCTGATAGGCCAGCACGTTGTCCACGCTGTCGGAACTAAGCTGATCGCTGCCGCGTTTGAGGTCATAGCTGAGCTTGGCCGCGGCCATGCCGATGCCGGCGCCCACGAACGGGGTGATGGGCGTGGCGTTGGGCAGGGCTGCGATCAGGTTCACCATGCCGTAGAGAAAGTGCTGCTCGCTGTAGTCGCCCAGGTCCAATTCATAACCTTGGTAGCTCAACTTGTCAGCCTTCATGCCCAGCCAGCCCACCTCCAACTCGCCGCGGAACCAGGGCGCAAAACGCCGGCCATAGGCCAGGCTCACGCCGCGCGCGTCCTTGAAATCTTGCTTCAGGCCGTCGATGCCCTCCACCTTTAGCTCGGCGTCCTGGATGCTGCCCAAGCCGCCGCGCAGAGCGATGTAGTTGTTGCCCGCCTCGTCCGCCGCCAAGGCAGGGCCGCTAATGGCGCAAAGAGCCGCCGTGATGATGAACGCAAAAATGATGAACGCCCGCGTGAAACGTGCCGCCATGAACCGTGCTCCTTTTTTCTACTGGAATTCCGCTATCCGCTCTAACTGATTCTTACAGAATATACCTGCTCAAATCGCGGTCCTTGCTTATATCAGCCAGCTTGTCCTCCACATAAGCGGCGTCTATATGCACCCTCTTTTCCGCGCGGTCCGGCGCGGTGAAGCTAATCTCCTCCAAAAGCCGCTCCATCACCGTGTGCAAACGGCGCGCCCCGATGTTTTCGGTGCCCTCGTTCACCCGTGAGGCGATGTCGGCGATGGCCAGGATGGCGTCGTCGCCAAAGCTCAGCTCCATGCCCTCGGTCTCCAGAAGCGCCACATACTGGGTGATGAGCGCGTTCTGGGGCTCGGTGAGGATGCGCACGAAATCCTCGGCCGTGAGCGCCTTCAACTCCACCCGGATGGGGAAGCGGCCCTGCAGCTCGGGCACCAGATCGGCCGGCTTGGACATATGGAAAGCGCCGGCGGCGATGAACAGGATATGATCGGTGCGCACCATGCCGTACTTGGTGTTGACCGTGGAGCCTTCCACCAGGGGCAAAAGGTCGCGCTGCACGCCCTCGCGGCTCACATCGGGCCCGTGCCCGTGCTCGCGGCCCGCGATCTTGTCCAGCTCGTCCAGGAAAATGATGCCCTCCTCCTGCACCTTGCTGAGCGCGTCGTGCACCACCCGGTCCATGTCCACCAGCTTGCCGGCCTCCTCGTTGATGAGGATCTCCATGGCCTCGGGCACCTTGACCTTGCGCCGCTTGGTCTTCTGGGGAAGCATGCCCGAAAGCATGTCCTTTATGTTCATGTCCAGGTCTTCCAGGCCCGAAGCCGAGAAGATCTCCACCATGGGCATCTGGGACTGGGTGTTTATCTCCAGCTCCACGTAGCGCTCGTCCATCTTGCCCTCGCGCAGGAGCTTTCTCAGCTTGCTGCGGGTGGGGTTGATCTCCTCGTCCTTGCGCACCACCTCCAGATGCTCGTGATCCTCGCCGCGCTCGTCGGCCGGCCGCGGGGGCAGGAGGATGTCCAGGAGCTTTTCTTCGGCCAGTTCCTGGGCCTTGGCGTGCACGTTCTCCTGCTCCTGTGCCTTGACCATGCTTACGGCAAGCTCGGTTAGATCGCGGATCATGGACTCCACGTCGCGCCCCACGTAACCCACCTCGGTGAACTTGGATGCCTCCACCTTGAGAAACGGCGCGTCGGCCAAACGGGCCAGGCGGCGGGCTATTTCGGTCTTGCCCACCCCGGTGGGGCCGATCATGATTATGTTCTTGGGCGCGATCTCGTCGCGCAGTCCCTCATCCACCTGGCGCCGGCGCCAGCGGTTTCGTAGGGCGATGGCCACGCAGCGCTTGGCGTCATGCTGGCCGATCACGTATTTGTCCAGCTCGCTTACTATCTCTCTGGGAGTCAGAGTCGCCATATTGTTTTCTCTAAAAGTCCTTTTATGCAGTCCGAGCCATTAGTTTAGAACAATTTACCTGCCAGGCGCCAAGCCGTCCAATAAGAACTCCCGCCTGACTTAAGCTGGCACGCTGCGAAGCTAGTTTGGTTGGCAGCGGTACTTTAGCTCGCCCGGCTATGGATGCCCTCCGCGGCGCCCCTTTCTTTACAATACCTCCAACACGATGTTGTGGTTGGTGTAGATGCAGATGTCGGCCGCGATATGCATGGCCTCTCTTACCAGCTCCTCGGTCTCCAGATCGCTGTATTTTATGAGCGCCCGGGCCGCGGCCAAGGCGAACGATCCGCCCGAGCCGATGGCCGCCACCTCGCCCTCGGGGTCGATGACATCGCCCGAGCCGGAGATGAGCAAAAGATGCTCCTTGTCCGCCGCCAGCAAAAGCGCCTCCAGGCGGCGCAAGCTTTTGTCCATGCGCCAGTCCTTGGCCAATTCCACCGCCGCCCGGGACAGGTTGCCGGCATATGCCTCCAGCTTGCCTTCCAGGCGCTCGAACAGGGTGAAGGCGTCGGCCGTGGCCCCGGCGAAACCGGCCAGCACCTTGTCGTGATACAAGCGGCGCACCTTCTTGGCCCCGGCCTTGACCACGGTGGAGCCCATGGTCACCTGTCCGTCGGAGGCCATGACCAGCTTGCCGCCGCGCTTGACGGCGATAACGGTGGTGGCGTGCATATCAAGATTCTCGGCCATTTTATTCTCTCTGTCCCCGGCCCTGCTTAATGGTTTGTCCCATCAAAGGCCAGGTTGTTATTGGCTCGTCAACTCATTGGCTATCTTCGCCATCGCCCTCATCACCCTCATGGGCCCTGGGGTGGGCCTTGTCGTAAACCCGCATCAGGTGGTCCATGGTCAGATGCGTGTATTTCTGGGTGGTGGAGAGACTGGAATGTCCCAGCATCTCCTGCACCGATCTCAAGTCCGCCCCGCCCTCCAGAAGATGGGTGGCCATGGCGTGCCGCAGGGAATGGGGGCTGACCTTGCGCCCCACGCTAAGGCCGCCCAAACGTTCGGCCAAAAAATTCTGCATGCTGCGGGTGGTGAGCCTTTTCCCCCGCGCGTTCAAAAACAGCGCCTTCTCTTCCCGGCCCGGCCCTTCGGCGGGCAGCATCTCATGCCGCCAAGCCAGGTAGCACTCTAGCGCCTCCAGGGCCTTTCCTCCCACCGGCACCACCCGCTCCTTGGAGCCCTTGCCGCTGCGGATGTGCACCAGGGCCAAATCAGGGCGCAAGTCGTCCAGGTCCAAACCGCGCACCTCCTGCACCCTGAGGCCGCTGGAGTAAACCAATTCCAAGAGGGCCCGGTCGCGGGTTTCCAGGGCCCGGCGCAGCTCATCAGAACCATAATCGCGGCGCGCGGGCCGCCCCGCCTCCACCAGGTGAAAAGCCTCGTCCACACTAAGGCGCCGGGGCAGCGGCTTTTCCTGCTTGGGCGGCTGCACCAAACGGGAAGGATCCACCTTGAGACCCCGCTCCCGTAAGAAGTCAAAGAACGCCCGCAGGCTGGCCAGTTTGCGGGCCACGGTGCTCTTTTTCAGGGTCTTAAGGCCCAGAGCCATGAAAGCGCGCACATCGGTGGACTGCACCTGTTCCCACGACTCGACCTTGCGCTTATCCGCCAGAAAACGGCGGAACTCCTTTAGGTCCCGCGTATAAGCCGCCACGGTATGGGGTGAGCGGCCCTTGCCCTCGCTAAGGAATCCGGTGAAATCGCGCAATGCTTGGTCCATGCCAGCCCGCCTTTCCTTGGGCTATCCCAAGGAAAAGCCTATCATAACTTGCATGGGCCTGGAATCAAGTGAAAAGACAATTATCAACAATCGCTCTTGGCGAGTAACGGTTATAAATTTCTGCAAATCGCTATATCCTAAACGACGTTTTTGCAAGAATTTAAGGTTTAATTGAGTCTACAAAAGGATATGCTTCCATAGAATTATTAGGCTTCCCAAAATTAATAATGCATACGTTTATAAGGCCTGCCAACACTCCCTGGCACGATTTGGGTTATTTACCAGCAGTCCCTACTTGGCCCAACCATCTATGTGCTGATAATAACTATAATTATATTTATAAACCCTGTCTATGAGTTAACCGCTCAACAATGTTATTTATAATAATATTCACAAATATTTGTTAGATTACACGCTTGACATTTCGCAATGTGAAATAATAGAATTTGAATTACCACATCATTGTCATATCACATCAAGATATGCGTTTTTTCTGCCTGCCCCTAAACATATTTTAGTAGTTCACGACACGTTCTCGCTTCTGCGCAGGCTACCCCTAGCCCCCGGGGCGAGAGGTGCGATTTCTAACCATTAATGCAAGGAGGTTAGGATGAAGAGGTTTCTGCTAGTTGCAGTTGCTCTGGCTCTGTGCGTTTGCTGGGTGGGCTCGGTGGCTGCAGCCACGCCCGCCGAGGCCGAGGCCAATGTGAAAGCCGCTATTGCCATGGAAAAAGCCAAGGGAGTCGATGCGACTCTGAAGGCAATTGCCGATCCCAAAGGCCCCTTCGCCAAGGGCGAGCTCTATATTTGGGCCGGCTCCTTGGACAAAGTGCAGATGGTCGCCCATCCCTACAAGCCCCAGTTGGTTGGGAAAGACCTCAGCATGTTCAAGGACACCAACGGCAAGCAATTTTTTAACGAGTTCGTCAAGGTGGCCAAGGAAAAAGGCTCGGGCTGGGTTGATTACATGTGGCCCAAGCCCAACGAGAAAAAGCCTTCACCCAAGACTTCCTTCGTGGAGCGGGTGCCTGGCCAGAACCTGTATTTCGGTTGCGGCGTA
>CAZDRW010000237.1:0-5673 GCA_964507555.1 uncultured Desulfarculaceae bacterium | reverse complement strand
CCGGCCCCTGGTCGGACACGCTCAGGCGCAGGTAGGGCCCCGGCTCCAGGCGCAGGCGCTCGGCCATGGCCTCGTCCACGTCCGCGCCGGCCAGGGACACGCCCAGCTCGCCGCCCGTGGCCTCCATGGCCTGGGCCGCGTTGGCGCACAGGTTCATGAGCACCTGGTGCAGCTGGGTCAGGTTGGCCGTGGTGGCGTCGTCGCGCGCGGTCAGGTCCAGGCGCACGGACACCCCGGGCGGCAGGGACCCCTCGACCATCTTGGCCACCTCCTTGACCACGGGGGTCAGGCGCATGGGGGCCAGGTCGCCCGCGCCGTGGCGGGAGAAGGTCAGGATCTGGTGGATGAGGTCGCGGGCCCGGCGGCCGGCCTTGAGGATTTCGTTCAGGCGGCGGGTCAGGGGGCCGTCCGGGGTCGCGCCGTCCAGGGCCATCTCGGCGTAGCCCATGATGACGCCCAGGATGTTGTTGAAGTCGTGGGCGATGCCCCCGGCCAGGGTGCCGATGGCCTCCATCTTCTGGGCCTGGCGAAGCTGGGATTCCAGGTTGTACCTTTCGGCTTCAGCCTGGAGGCGGTCGGTTATGTCCCGGCCGTAGACGTTGAGGTAGGTAGCATCGGCAACCGGCGTGAAAGTCAGGGAGAAGGTCTGTTTGCCGCACTGTACGATCTTTTCCTGGTGGCGGCCGGAATTGCATACCTCAGCCAATATCCGCACCACTTCAGCCGGCACCGCTCCCCCCACCTGGCACTGCCAGGCCACAAGTATGGCCTGGGCCGGCTGGTTGACATACATGACCAGACCGTCAAGGCCCAGGCGCAAGACGGGGTGGGGGTCTTCCTCGGGGAAGCGCGCCAGGTTCAGGACTTTTTCATCGGCCGCCTTGCGCTGGGCGATTTCCCAGGCAAGGTCGGCCAGGAGCGACACCGCCTCCAGGTCGTCCTGTGCGTAAAATCGAGATTTATTTCCCACGCCGAGGATGGCCATGATCCGGTCCCCGCGCATGACCGGCACCACCAATTCGCGAACCACCTCCGCGTGTCCCGGAGGCAGCCCCTTGCGATGGGGAAGCGAAGCATAGTCGTTGTGGATGACCGGGCGGCGCTGGTGGACGCAATCCACCCACACTCCGGCCTGGGCTATGCCGTAGTGGAGCCCCTTGCCTTCGGCCTTGCAGAACTTGGCCTTGGTCCGGGTTGACCAATTCTGCAGCCAAAGGGTCTTTTGATCATCTTCCACGAAATGATAGAAGCCGATTTGGCTGCCGGTCAGGGCTTCCGCCTCGTTGAGCGTTTCCTCCAGCAAATCATCCAGGGAATGGTTGGCGGCGAACTGCAGCAAACGCACCCGCGCCGAGTTGACGTTGTTCATCAGTTCCTGTTGGGCGCGGGCGCGCAAGGTAACGATCCCGAAGGCCAGATCATCGCCTAGTTCTCCCAGGAGGCGGACCTCTTCCGGAGTGAAGGCGTCAGGTTGCGTGGAATAGATGTTTAACGCGCCGAAGGCCTTTCTGTCGCCCCCTAAAAGGGGCAGGGCAATGCTGGAGCGGTAACCGCGCTGCAGGGCCTTCCCGCGCCAGGGTTCAACCTGAGGGTCAGTGGCGAAGTCCGATATGACGCAGGGTTGGCCAGTGCGAATCGCCGTGCCGGTCGGCCCGCGCCCCGCCACAGTATCGGCCCAGGAGATGCCTACCTGGGTGAGGTAGCCGTCTTCCGTGCCATGCCAAGCCATGGGCCGCACCGATTTGGCCTCATTGTCTTCAGCCAAGCCTACCCAGGCCATGCGGTAGCCGGCTTGATCGCAGATGATGCGGCAGACAGCTTGAAGCAGTTCCTGCTCGTCCGTGGCGCGAATCAAGTTTTGATTGCATTCGCTGATGGCGCGCAGCTCGCGATTAAGTCGGAGTAAATTATCTTCCGCCAACTTGCGTTTGGTGACGTCCCGGGAAAAGCAGGCTATCTGCCGGACCTCCCCCTTGTCGTCCAGCACGGGAAACAAGCTCACGAAATAAGAATTGCCATCCCATTCCTCTTCAAAGACAACGGGCTGGCCGCTGCCAGCCACCTCCCTGATTTTGGCTTCCCTGGCGATGGCAGTGGCTTGCGGCAAGATTTCGTGAACAGATTTGCCTTCCAATTCTTCTCTGCGCTTCCTCCTTCTTTGAGCCCCCTGCTCATTAATTGCCAAGATGGATCCCTGGGAATCAAATAGAATGACCGAGTCCGTTGTGGCGTTGAACAGGGCGGTTATGCGTTCTCCGCTCTCGCGCAGGGCCTGCTCGGCTTGCATGCGTTTGCGCTCCTGGATATCTCTTTGCAGCCTGGCGTTGAGGATGGGAGATATACTGCTGACGATTCCCTCCAGCAATTCCTTGTCCGTTTCCGTGTAGCTCTCTTGTTTGTTGGCCACGCTGACCAAGCCGATGGTCCGATCAGCGAACACCACTGGTACGGCTAAAAAATTGTTTATGGCAATATGACCTGCTGGAGTCTTGAAGGGGGCATCTGCGTAGTAGGCCCTTTTATCGCGTATGGCCTTGCCCCAAAGGCTATCCCCCCAGGTATGGGCTGGGAAGACCACCGACTTCTCCGGAACTTGGCATTCTTCCCAAACATCTCTTGTCAAGCTGGGTATAACCAGGTCTTCTTTCTCATCCAAGTAGCCAAAAATGCCGAAATCGCTTTTCATGACCCGCAGGATGACAGCCAACACCTCTCCATACATTTCTTCATCCGGGACGGTGAGGAAAATATTAGCGATCTGGTTCAAGATGGTCTTTCTTTTATCTGAGCGCCGCAACTCTTCCTCGGCCATCATGCGTGCGTCGCGAGTGCGCAAAGCTATGATGCCGTAGGCCAAGTCCTCCGCCATATCCTCTAAAAGGCGCATTTCGTCAGTGGTAAAGGCGTTGGGCTCCGTCGAATAAATGGCCAGCGCGCCGAAAGTTTTTCCCTTTTCGTCATTGAGAGGCAAGCTGAGTTCGGAACGGTAGCCGCGCTGTAAGGCGGCGTCGCGCCAGGGTTCGACTTGGGGATCTGTGGTGAAATCCTGAACGCTGGCGCCTTTCCCGTTGCGGATTGTCCTGCCGACAGGGCCTTGGCCTCGTTCCTTGTCGGCCCAGGTGACTTGGGCGGCCGCCAAAAAGCCGTCATCGTGTCCAGCCCAAGCTACCGGGCGCACGGTCTTGGCCTCGTCGTTCTCGGCATATCCCACCCAGGTCAAGCGGTAACCGGCCTCCTCGCAGAAGATGCGGCAGACGTCCACCAGCAGGGCCTTCTCGTCGGTCGCCCTTATCATGGTCTGGTTGCAGCTGCTTATGGCCTTCAGTTCACGATTCAACCGATGCAGGGCCTCCTCGGCCTTTTTGCGCTCGGTAATGTCGCGGGACAGGGCCAGCATCAGCTTCTGGCCGCCAACCTCCAGCGAGCCCAGGCTCACCTCCACCGGGAACAAGGTCCCATCCTTGCGCCGATGGTGGCTCTCGAAATGGAAGCCCTTGCCCTGGGCCAGTTTTTCCCAGAAGGCCTCCCTATGCCGGTCCTGATCCACCCTGGTGTCAACGACAGAGATGCGCTGCCCCAGCAACTCATCGCGCATATACCCCAGACATTTACAGGCCGCCTGATTGACGTCCTGGATTCGTCCCTCTCCATCAATCACGAAGATGGCGTCGGCCGCTTGTTCCACCACGGAGCGGAAGCGCTCCTCGCTCTTGCGCAGGGCGGCTTCCGTCCGCCGACGGATGTGCACTGCGAAGGCCAGCGCCCCGATGGTCAGGGACATCAGGAGCAGCAGCCCGACCAGGCCCAGAATAGCCGCCTTGTGCTTGTCCCAAAGTGAATCTGGCTGGTTGATGACGATGCTGCCCCGGGGAAGGGCGGACAGCGACATGTGGAAACGGTCAAGCTGTCGGTAGTCGAACATATAGCGGTTGGGGCTCTCGGTCACCACCGGAAGAGAGGCCGGATCCTGACCAGCCAAGATCTTTAGCGCCATCTCGGCCCCCACCCGTCCCTGCTCTGCGGCGCTGACCATCTTGCCGCCCACGATGCCCTTGCCCAGCACCACGTCCCACAGACTGTAGACCGGCGCCGACGAGGCTTGGGTGATGAGGGGCGTGGAGCGGCTGAAGGCGACCAGCTGTCCCTGCTCGTCGGGTACCGGCTCCATGAGCAGGACCATGTCGTGCTCGCCCAGTCCGGCGACTTCCTTGAGGACACTGTCCAGGGTGTGCCCGGTGCGCTCCACCACCTGCAAGCCTCCGCCCAGTTTGGCCACCGCCGCCCTGAGCAGCTTGAGGTTTTCGAAGTAGGTCATGGAAAGCCGACCGAAAACCACCACCCGCCGAGTCTGGGGCCGCAAATCGAGCGCCGCCCGCAAGGTGGAGAGAATGTCTATCTGCTCGGCCACCCCCGTGTAACCTCTTTGACCCAGGAGCATAGCTGGTTCATATCCGTTGATGCCGATGAATACCACTGGAATCGGCCCAAAGAGCCAGTTGCGGTAGTTAAGCAGGAAAGTGAGGGCTTCGTTGTCGCTGGCTAAGATCAGGTCGAGGTGCGCGTCGGCGTAGCGGGCGCGCAGATGATCGAAAAAGGCCACTTGCAGGCTGGGGTTGGGCAGGCGCAGCGTATCCAAGTGTTCGTGGAAGACCTGCACGGCGAAGTCGGCCTGCGCAAAGGTGCGGTCAACGGCTTTGTCAACCCCTACCTCCCAGGCATAGCCCTGATGGTAAGAGTGAAGGGCAAGAACCCTTTTGACGGAGTAGCTCCAAGCCGGGGTGGCCCAGATTATCAACAAGCACAGCAGGCAGGGCAGTGCGGCCAAGTAGCGGAACCGGGGCGGAGGCGCCTTTTCACCGCAGGGCCAAGAGCAGGATACGGACCTAGACAAATAATGTGAAGTCACAAACATACCCATCGGTTTAGTGTCTCGGCTTGGGCGTTTAGTTCCTCGCTGCTGGCGGCCGACTCCTCGGCGTTGTCCGCCACCTGTTGGGTAACCTAATCCATCTCGCTGGTGGCCTTGTTGATCTGTTCGATGCCTTGGACCTGCGCGCCCGAGGCGGCGGCGATCTCCGCCACCAGCTCACCCACCTTAAGGGAACTCTCCTCCACTTGCGAAAACGCCTTGTCCGTGGTGCTGACCAACTCGGCGCTCAGCTTGATGTTCTGCAGCCATCACTCGCTTTTGGTTTGCGGCAGGCGAATACAAAGCACCTTGTACGAATGCTTTCTGTTATGGCTCGTCAGGAAGCCATTTAGCCGGGACAACTTGGCCAGGGTGGCCTCGGCGTCCAGGCAGCAATCGGTCAGGAAATTGTCCGTCGCCGGCTCAATCGCCAATCTCCCCTTGGCGGGCGTCACCCACCGGCAATCCTTCATGGTCCAGCAGGGAGTACACCTGCCGTGGCCTGTACAGCCTATGGAGATAGAGGCAACACTCGTTGCTAGCCCCTCGCGCATGAAATGGGTCACCAAGTCACGCCAGTGGTCGGGGCTTCCACAGAGAAAGGCTCCATGATAGTGAAGCTTGAGCCGGGGAGAAAAGGAATTGTAGCCACGCCTGTTACAGAACATTCAGTTCCTCCAGGGCAAAAGGCCGAATGGTGACTGAAGATCTGCCGAAGGTCATGTGGCGAACAGGAGAGAAATTTTTATTACTAAATTAAATAG
>CAZDRW010000236.1:1684-5675 GCA_964507555.1 uncultured Desulfarculaceae bacterium | reverse complement strand
AGTTGGCGAACCAGAGATGCGCAAGGACAGGGCTTATACTCCCGAGGAGGAAGAAAAGGTGGTGGCCAGGCTAAAGGACCTGGGCTACCTGTGAAACCATGGTCTCCTATCGAACTTCGAACCATGGAGATCATATGGCAAATGGTAAGATGAATCCTGAAGACTTCTCTCATTCCTAGCTGTTTGGGTCCCCGTTTTATGGACGCTTCTCTTTTGCTCTACAACCTGGCGGCAGGCGCCGCCGCCGCCTGTCTGCCTCCGGTGTGGCTGGCCGCTAAGCTATCCGGCCGTTGGGCTGAGTTTTGGCCCCGGGCCGGGCTATACCGCCAACTGGGCCCGGCGCGTCCCGGCCCCAGGGTATGGCTGCAGGCGGTAAGTGTGGGAGAAGTAAGCGTGGCGGCGGCCATTGCCAAGGAACTCTTTGCACAGATACCCGAACTCAACCTTACCATCACCACCAGCACGGCCAAGGGGCTGGAAAAGGCGCGCGCGCTTTTCAGCCACCGCGCCGCAGTAGCCGCCTTTCCCCTTGATTTGCCCTGGCCCGTGATCGCGGCGGCGGCCAAGATCCGTCCCCAGGTATATGCCTCCCTGGAGACCGAGATTTGGCCCAACCTCTTAGCCTGGCTGGACCGCCAGGGAACTTCCCTGTTGCTTTTAAACGGGCGCCTGAGCCCTCGCAGTTTTCCACGTTATCAAAAGCTGCGCTGGCTGGTGCGGCCAGCCTTGAGGCGTTTCGACCAACTCTCCATGATCACCTCGCTGGACGCCGAACGGGCCTTGGCCCTGGGAGCAGACCCGGCCAGGCTACGGGTGGACGGCAACGCCAAATACGCCGGACTCATGGAACGCACCCTTCCCGAGGCGGCCGAAAACTTGGCAGCAAGGCTGGTCTTGGACCAAGCGCCTCTCTTGGTGGCGGGCAGCGTACGCACCGGCGAAGAGGAGCCGGTGCTAAGCGCCTTTGCCGCCTTGCTGCAACGCCATCCCCAGGCGGTATTGGCTGCGGTGCCCCGCCATGTGGAGAAGTCCTCCCGCTGGCTGGAGGCTTGCGCCAGCCTCACGCTTCCCGCCCAACTATGGAGCGGCCTAGGAGACGAAACGCCGCGCAGACCGGATACTCGCGTGGTGGTGGTGGACGCCATGGGGGTGTTAATGCCTCTTTATGGCCTGGGACGCGCCGCATTTTTAGGCGCCAGCCTGGTGCCCCTGGGCGGTCAGAATCCCATGGAGCCGGCGGCCTGGGGCTTGCCGGTATGCTATGGTGAATCCATGGAGGATTTTTCCGACGCGGCCCAGGCCCTGGAGGCTGCCGGCGCGGCCCAACCGGTGCGTAGCGCCGAAGAATTGGCCATCTTCTGGAGCCGCTGCCTGACCAGCCCCGCCCAAACCGGCCAGATGGGCCAGGCTGCGCGACAGGTGGTGCGCCGTTGGTCCGGCTCGGCCCAAGCAGCCGCTAATTTGATCTTGCAGGAATTGGAGTCCCAGGGAGCTCTGTGATGCACCGTCTCAACCCACGTGCCCCCGCCGCGGTTCCGCGTGTGAGTGCGGCCGCCCTCAAGAGGCTGGCCGCCGGCCTCAATGGCGAAACCCGCCAAGATCTGACTAAGGCGGTGCGGCAGTGGGTCCAGGTAAAAAGACAGGGCGGCCGCGTGGTGGTGGCCACAGGTTCGGGTCCCAACCTGCATGAAGGCGTCACCTGCCTCATCGCCGAATTGGTGCGGGTCGGCATGGTGGACGGCGTGCTCACCTCCTCGGCGGTGGTCGGGCATGAAATGGCCGGCGTCTTGGAACGGGTGCGGAGAGTGGATGGCGCGCTTTTGGGGTTCAGCCCGGAAGTACTGCCGGCCGACGGCAAGGTGGAGGCTGCGCTCCTGGGGGTTAACCAACTGGAGTCCTTGGAAAGCCAGACCGTAATTGACCGTGACCTTTACCGCCGCATGCTGACGGCGCCGGGCAGGGAGATCATCAAGGTGGCGGGCAATCTGGCCTATCCCACCGGCCTTTGGCTGGAGCGATCGGCCCGTGAGCTTCTGCCCTTGGCGCGCTCCCACGGCCTGCCCCTGGAAGCAGCGGCTGGGCTGGGCTGTGATCCCCTCACCATGTTGGGCGCATGCGCCAGGCGGGACGCGCCCTGCCTGGTCAGCGTGCCGCAGTTGGTGGGTGGCGGCCAGGTGGGCCTGGCGATCGGAGATTCCATAAGCATCACCGAACGCTCGGCCCGGGTGGCGCGACTTTTGGCCTCGGCCGACCTCATCATCGAATCCGGCTTGGCCCTGGCCCAGGAAATCCACGACGGACCCTTTGAGCTTTTCACCGGCCACGGGCTTTGGGCCCGCCATGAAGGTCAATTTACCTTTTCCCTGCGCGACAAGGCGGTGATACGCATAGACCTCGACCCGGTGCTGAAAAAAGCCTGGGTATTGGAGCGCGGCAAAGGCGCAGTGGCCGGTGCCATTGACCAAGGCCTGCCCAAGGCCTCGGGCCTTAAGCTGCCTTTCCGCATGGAGATGAGCGGGTTCGCCCGTTTGCCCGGGTCGCTGCCTTTGACCGGAGACCTGGGAGCGATCTGGCCCCTGTTGGCCTCCCGCGCGGCCAGGGCCCTGGATGTCAAACTTGACTTTATGTGCTACAAACAAAGCACGCCGCAAGGCGATGCCATGCGCGATTTCATTGTGGATAAAATCAAACCCTTGGACCGCTCCCTGGTAGTGCAAGCGTTGGTTGAATTGAACTTAAAAAAATAAAACATCTCACGCCCAAGACAAAAACAGTATTGGGCTGTATTTCTATAGTGGAATGGGTCCAGAGACTCCTTTACCCTTTTATGAGGGGGTGGGGGGGAGGTCTTTTGCTGCGCCAAAAGGTCTCCGCCGGACAGCGTAACCTTTAAGGACATGCTATGGCCAAACAGGCGCTTTTAGTATTGGAGGATGGTACGGCGTTTCCGTGCCGGGCCTTTGCCGGTTCGGGCGAAGTCAAGGCGGAGGTCTGCTTCAACACTTCCATGACCGGCTACCAGGAAGTGCTTACCGATCCATCGTATCGGGGCCAGATGGTGACCATGACTTATCCCTTGATCGGAAACTATGGGACCAACCCCGAGGACGTGGAAAGCGCCCGGGTTCAGGTAAGCGCCTTCTTGGTCAAGGAATACATCGACTTTCCATCCAACTTCCGCTCAACGCAAAGTCTGAAGCAATACCTGGAAGACGCTGGCGTAATGGGAGTGGAAGGACTGGACACGCGCGCGCTCACCCGTCATTTGCGCATCCGCGGCGCCATGCAGGGCGTGCTTTCCACCGATGATTTGGATACCGCGAGTTTGCAGCAAAAGGCCAAAACCGGCCCCGGCCTGGTGGGTGTGGATCTGGTCAAGGAAGTGACCTGCGCCAAGGCCTACCGTTGGATCGAGGGCAAACCCGGGCCGGAAGTGGATTTGAGCAGCCAGTTCGACCCAGTTGAAGTTTGGCGCGACGGTCAAGGCAAGTTCAAGGTGGTGGCCCTGGATTGCGGAGTGAAATTCAACATTCTGCGCCGCTTGGAGGCGAGGGGGATTAAGGTGCTAGTGGCTCCCGCTTTCACCTCCGCCGCGACCTTACAAAAGCTCAACCCTGACGGCGTTTTCCTCAGCAATGGTCCGGGCGATCCCGAACCGGTGACTTATGTGGTGGAGTGCGTGCGCAGCCTATTGGGTCAGGTGCCTATTTTCGGCATCTGCCTGGGGCACCAAATGATCGGCCAGGCCTTGGGCGGCAAAACCTTCAAGCTCAAATTCGGCCACCGCGGCGCCAATCAGCCGGTAATGGACCTATCGACTACCAAAGTGGAGATAACCAGCCAAAACCATGGCTTTTCCGTGGACGCCGACAGCATCAAGGACCCGGATGTGATCGTAACCCATGTCAACCTTAACGACCGAACCCTGGAAGGCCTGAGCCACAAGAAGCTGCCTCTTTTTTGCGTGCAGTACCACCCCGAGGCCAGTCCG
>CAZDRW010000236.1:0-1674 GCA_964507555.1 uncultured Desulfarculaceae bacterium | reverse complement strand
ATTACTTGTTCGACCGCTTTGTAGGACTTATGGAGTCCGGCGAGCCACTTGGTCTTGCTTGAAAAAGGCTTGATGATTATCTATAAGGTGCCTGGCGACGCCTTATCCGGCTTAGAATATTTCCAAGCTTGGATCACGGAACATGGCTTCTGTCACCTTGGTCAAAAACCACGAATTACGGCTTACCACCCTAATCGTGCGCGGCGATATTGACCTGAAGGAAATTGAACACGCAATCGCTTCTTTTTACCACGAAGGGGAGACCCAAAACGCGCTTTGGGATCTGCGTGAAGCGTCTCTGGATCTCCTATCAGCTACGGACGTTCAGAGCCTGGTTAAGTTTTTGAAAGAAAACGCCTATGTGCGATCAGGTGGCCGGACGGCTATGGTGGCGCCAGAAGACGCCGAATACGGCTTGGTGAGAATGGGCGAGGCCTATGCGGAACAACTGCCCACCGCTTTCAGGGTTTTCCGGTCCCTTGCAGAATAATGCCAGGATAATTTGGCAAGCTATCGGCATGTCCCCCAATTTTGATTTGTCGAACCATGCAAGAGGGGCCATCTTTCTCTGCCTTGACTACCTCCGGCCAGGGTCTTGGTTAATTGCTGGTTTGCTGGTAATAGTGAAAAGCCAAAAATAAAAACCACGCCATCTAAAACGGCGGGAGCCGGTGGGGCGCCGGCGCGGCGGGATAAAACGACCTCAAATTGAGACAGGCATATGCCCAAAAGAAAAGACCTCAAGAAAATCATGATAATCGGCTCCGGGCCTATCATTATCTCTCAAGCCTGCGAGTTTGATTATTCTGGCACTCAAGCCATTAAGGCCCTCAAGGAAGAAGGCGTTAAGGTGGTGCTGGTCAACTCCAATCCCGCCACCATAATGACCGACCCGGAAATGGCCGACCGCACCTATATCGAGCCCATAACCCCCGAGATCGTTTGCGAGGTTTTGAAAAAGGAAAGGCCTGACGCCCTTCTGCCCACCCTGGGCGGGCAAACCGCTTTGAACACCGCGCTCCAGGTGGCCGATACGCATATTTTGGAACGCCTGGGCATCGAGATGATCGGCGCCACGCCGGAGGTGATCCGCAAGGCCGAAAGCCGCGAGCTTTTCCGCAAGGCCATGGAAAACATCAACCTGCGGGTGCCGGAAAGCGCCATTTGCCGCAAGCTGGAAGAATGCATGCAGGCCGGCCGCGACATTGGGTTCCCCTTGGTGGTGCGCCCGGCGTACACCTTGGGCGGCACCGGCGGCGGCGTGGCCTATAACATGGAGGACCTCAAGGAGATATCGGCCAACGGCCTGGCTGCCAGCCTGACCACCGAAGTGATGATCGAGGAATCCGTGCTGGGCTGGAAGGAATTCGAGCTGGAGGTGATGCGCGACCGCAAGGACAACGTGGTCATCATCTGCTCCATCGAAAACCTGGACCCCATGGGCGTGCACACCGGCGATAGCATAACCGTGGCTCCGGCTCAAACGCTCACCGACCGCGAATACCAGGTCATGCGAGACGCCTCCATTGCCATCATGCGCGAAATCGGAGTGGAAACCGGTGGTTCCAACGTGCAGTTCGCCGTTAATCCGGCCAACGGCGAGATGGTGGTGATCGAGATGAATCCCCGGGTGAGCCGTTCCTCGGCCCTGGCCTCCAAGGCCACCGGATTTCC
>CAZDRW010000235.1:868-5688 GCA_964507555.1 uncultured Desulfarculaceae bacterium | reverse complement strand
AAAACCCCATGGATGCCGAAGACTTGGCCCAGGAGGTCTTCCTCAGAGCCTACACAAACCTGGAGCACCTGCGCCAGCCGGAAAGTTTCCGCTCCTGGCTGTTTTCCATTGCCGTCAATATGATGCGCGATTATTACCGGCGCGGGCGCGGGTTGCGAATATTCAGGTCTCTCGATGAAAAGGATGGCGATTACACCCCCGAACCGGCAGAACAAGATTCGGAATCGGCTTTGGATGGAGTGCTTAAGCATGAGTTCTGGCGCGAAATAAAGCGCTTCACCAAGGAACTGCCGGAAAGGGAGCGCGAGGCATTCACCCTGCGCTTTTTGGATCAACTGAGCATCAAGGAAATCGCCCAAGTTCTCGACCGTGCCGAAGGGTCGATCAAGAGTCACCTTTTTCGCGCAGTGGCCAAGCTGCGCCGCCGGACCAGTCTCTTGGAATTGGTGCGAGGTGAGCTATGAACCTTAGTAATAACCATCTTTCCGAGGAGAGGCTCATCGCTGCGGTTTTGGCTGAAGAGGATCTCAGCCAAGAAGAGATCAACCACCTGACCCTGTGCCCTTCCTGCCAGGCGCTGCGCGACAGCATTGCCGCGGACCTCATTGGCCTGGAGGAACTCGGCCGGCAGACGGTGCAAGCGCCGCCTCGCAGCTTCAAGCTCCCGGCGGAGGAGCCGCAAATCAAGAGAGAGACTAGCCGCCATCGTCTGTTCTTGGGTGGCAGCCTGGCCTTGGCCGCGGCGGCTCTTATGGCGGTGTGGCTCGGCGTGTGGAGTCCGCAGCCAGTGCGCCCGCCCCAAACCGAGTTGACGCCCCCGAACGCCACCTTGCCGGCGAGCCCATTTTATGAAGACACGGACGCCCTGACATCGCTCGGCATCCAAGAGGTGGAGACCTTTTCACCGTTTCAACAATTCGTGCTGGGCGGCGATCGGGAAACGTCCAGTGAGCAGTTCATGGAATTCATTATGCCCGAGCCCGGCTCCAATGGCCGCGGCAAAAAGGGAGGTGCAGCATGCCTATCAGTCGCTTTGCCAGCGTAGTTGCGGTTTTAGCGCTACTTTCCTTCGCCAGCATGGCCGGAGCCAACGAACCTCCTGCTTTTGGCAGATGGTGGCGCGCTCCCAAGGTCGCCCAGCAGCTGGGCATTACTGCGGAGGAAAGCCGGCGCTTGGATGAAATGAATTTGCAAATGAGCCAGGAACGCATCCAGAAGCGCAGCGAGCTGCAACAAGCCAGACTGGTGGTGGACAGCCTGTTCGACCGGGAACCCTTGGACCAAAACGCCATCCAGGCCCAATTCCAGCGCCTAGCCAAGGCCCAATCCGATATGGCCATGGTCCAATCGCGGTTTTTACTGGAGGTGCGCAAACTCCTGGGACGGGATCGCTGGCAGCAGCTGCGCCAGGTGTTCCAACAATTTCGGGGGCGGTCCCAGGGCAAACCTAGGCAACCCCGTTACTAATGGCTTTGCTTTTCAAGATAGGAGGTGAGTCATGAGGAAGTTCGCCATAGCCCTAGCCGCCTTGGCCATGTTCCTGACTATGACCGCGCCCGCCTTGGCTTGGCACGTCAGGGTGAGGCCCGCAATTGTGCTGCGGGTGCCCGCGCTGGTGGTCAGGCCCCTGCCGGTGATGGTGCAGCCGACTCCGGTGGTTTATGTGCGGCCCGCGCCGGTATGCCCCCGCGGTTGGCATTGGAATGATTACCGCGACCGTTGCCTGCCCAACTACTAAAGAACAGGTCTACCCAAGGAGGTGCAATCATGTGTCACAAGCTTTTAGGCCTGCTGCTGGTGCTTAGCTTTTTGGCCATGGCCGGCTGTATTATCGCCCCGGCTCCTGCCCGTCATGGCCGTGCTTACAGGCATAGGGCGGTGGTGGCATATCCCGCCCCGGTGGTGGTCAGGCCCAGGCACTGGGTAATCGTGCCCTAATTTATAAAACATGTTAACGATAAACTTTACCACATATTAAGCGGCAAATAGCTTAAGGTTTGTCAGGTAAAAGCCGCTAAACAAAGAGACGCTATTGACGCTACGCAACCTTAGCCAACAAATCCCATTCACCGGGGAGGCCAACCCTTAGCATTAAAGGGAGCGGGCCTCTTCGCCATTTTGCCCCGTTATACTCGCGCAATTCATATTATTAATATCTTCAATCCGCGTATCTCATATAATTGGGCATAATTAATTATCAATTGAACAGCGCCGCGCCAAGAAACGGGCCGCCCCAAAAAGGGCGGCCCGCTATGCACCAAATTTTATGTCTGCAACCCGCCGACTGGTTCAGAACAAATCGCGGACCTCAACTTTTCGCCTGATCTTGTCCACCGGTATCTCGTCGCCAGGCCGCAGCACGTAGGAGAAAGCGGCCTCCACTTCCACCAGGTCCAGTTTTTTCGACAGGTCTATCTGGAATTCTTCCTGCTTTACCCGTAAAGGCTGGAAGGTGGTGTCGCGGATGATGCCCAGCTTTTTGTCCGGACCCAGCACCATCACCGGCCCCCGGGAATCGGTGCACTGCGACATGTATATGCGCCGGGCCTTGAATAGCTCCTTGCCGTCAAGAGATCTGGCGGTGACATCCAGCACCGCGTGCGCCCGCGAAGGTCAGCCGTCCGGTATGCGGTGCCCGGCTTTGTTATTGAACCTAATGCGCACCACGAGCATGGGCGTTCGCTTGTCATGGCCCGGCTGAAACGTATAAGGCAGCACCTCCATTTCCATGAGCAGGGCCGTCTTAAGGCGCGCCCCCGTGGCGGCGCGGTCGCTGAAGTCCGGCGGGAACGAATGATCCTTGCCGGGCATATGACAATCATTGCAGGTTTTGGAGCCGCCATTGGCCACATAAGCGTGCAGGTAGCTGCCGTACAGGGTTGCGCACTGTATGGGCGGGGTGAACTCGAAATTCGGCCCCAAGCCGTGGCATTGACCGCAGAAGGCGGCCGATTGCATGAAGCTGCTTTTGCGTACTTTGCTGATGGCGCCTTCGTGGTCATTGCGATCCCGGCCGCTGTAGATCACGTCCGAGGCGGGCTTATGGTGAACCACCGCCTTTTCTTGATGGCAAACCAGGCAACCGATGTTCAATTGGCGAATGATTTTTTTATCATCGCGCCAAATGACCTCGGCCAACTCTCTGGCCACTTGGTCGCTGGTGGTAAGCAGTTGCGGCAGGTGGCACTTGGCGCAGGAAAAATTGGCCAGAGTGGCATCTTGGGGGCTCTTAACAGACAACGGCCCCTTGCGGAGATACTTGGACATAAAGCTGAAATCGTTCAGCCCCATCATGGAGCGCGCATGGTGCGATCCGGCCCACTTTTCATAAATCTCCGTGTGGCACTCTCGGCAGGATGCGGAGTTGTAGCGGCTGATAAGCTCGGTCAAATTTTGAGACGGGGCTTGGGCCCAGGAAAAGCCGCTGCCCAGGCATATGGCTAACACGCAGCCTATTATCGCGGCCACTTGACAGATGTTTCGAGGGTTCATGTGCATACCATCCATTGTGCGCTTACAGCTCCATGAATGGCGAGACGATAAAGTAGACGCCCAAGAGAGCCACCCCCGCCCCGGCGATGCGACGGAACCAGGCGCTGCCTTTTTGGAAAGAAGCGTTTTCCAGAACCTTACCTACCAGCGCGGTGGAACTGCCGGCAATGGCGATGGGCAGCGCGTGGCCCAGGCCGAAAAGCAGGATCAGGGACGCTCCGGTCAATAGCTCTTTCTGCACGCTGATCACCGCCAGCATGGGCGCCATGAAGCCAAAGGTGCAGGAGCCGGAAAGCACGCCATAGGCCAGACCCAGCACCAAGGCTCCCCGCAGGCCGCGCACCTTGAGCCGCGCCAGCAGGCCGCTGCTGAAAGACAGCGCCCGGATGCCCAGCATATCCAGGGACACCCAAATCAGCACCGCGCCCACCAAGAGGGTCCACCAAGGGCCGATGTCGCCCAGCATGAGTCCCAGGGCCGAGCAAAGCGCCCCCACCAGGGCAATGGTTATGAATAGCCCCAAGGTGAAGGCAAGCGCATACTGGGCCGCGCTCCGGGGCCGTACGATCTGCTCCTGGCCAGCCACATAGGTGACGATAAGCGGTATGGAGGCCAGGTGGCAAGGGCTCAAGGCCACGCTCACCACGCCCCAGAGAAAGGCACCCATGGTCGCCGCCCAGCCGCCGGAGGTGAGCCAGGCGTGCACTGTCAGCAGGAACTGGTCCACGCGGCTATTTCTCCACGCCCAGCTTGTTCAGCATGGCCACGATGGCTTCCTTGGGTAAAAAGCCCTGATGGCGCGTCACTTCCTTGCCGTCCTTGCCAAAAAATATTTGGGTAGGTATGGCTCTTATGCCGAAGCTGCGGCCCACCTCGGGATTTTTCCATACGTCCACGAAGATGATGGCCGCCTTGCCTTTATATTCCTGGCGCACTTCTTCCAAGATCGGCGCCATCATGCGGCAGGGTATGCACTTGTCCGCGCCAAGATCGATCATGGTGACCATGCCCTTGGCCGGTCCCACCGGCTCGGCGTTGGCAGCCGCCCCCAATCCGGCCAGCGCAAGCAAGACCAAACCAAGCAGCAGAAGAAGCAGGGATGATTTTCGCATAGGGTGCTTTTCCTTTATGGCAAGCCCTAGGGCTTGCAAGTCGTGTGACACACGCCGGTGGGCGTCTCGGTGGCATAGGGGAAGTATCTGCGCTTGAACCAAAGCGCCACGTTCACCAGGGAGATCAGCACCGGCACCTCCACCAGAGGTCCTATCACGGTGGCAAAAGCCTGGCCCGAATTCAGACTGATTTTTGGAATGAAATCCGTTTCGTAT
>CAZDRW010000235.1:0-858 GCA_964507555.1 uncultured Desulfarculaceae bacterium | reverse complement strand
AACCAGAGGGCCACATTGACCAAGCTGATCAGAACAGGCACCTCCATCAGCGGCCCGATTACCGCGGCAAAGGCCTGCCCTGAGTCGATACCGAACACGGCCACGGCCACGGCAATAGCCAACTCGAAGTTGTTGGAGGCCGCGGTGAAAGACAGCGTGGCGGATTGCTCGTAGGTGGCTTTGGCCTTGATGGAGAGAAAGAAGCTCACAAAGAACATCACCACAAAGTAAATGCAAAGCGGCACCGCGATACGCACCACGTCCAGGGGCAGCTCCACGATGTATTCGCCCTTGAGGCTGAACATCACCAGAATGGTGAACAAGAGCGCGATCAAGGTAATGGGGCTGATCTTGGGAATGAACACCTCGTCGTACCACTGGCGGCCCTTGGTCTTTAGCCCCACGATGCGGCTGATGATGCCGGCGAGGAAGGGAATGCCCAGATAGATGAACACGCTCTCGGCGATCTGGCCCATGGAGATGTTCACCTCCATGCCCTCCATGCCCAGCCATTGGGGCAGCACGGTGATGAAGAACCAGGCGTAGACCGAAAAGAACAGCACCTGGAAGATGCTATTGAAGGCCACCAGGCCGGCGCAGTATTCGCGGTCGCCGGAGGCCAGGTCGTTCCAGACGATGACCATGGCGATGCAGCGGGCCAGGCCGATCAGGATCAGGCCGGTCATGAACTCCGGCCGGCCGTGCAGGAAGGCGATGGCCAGCAGGAACATCAGCACCGGGCCGATGACCCAGTTCTGCACCAGGCTCAGCCCCAGCACCCGGACGTTGCGGAAGACGTCGCCCAGTTCCTCGTAGCGCACCTTGGCCAGCGGCGGGTACATCATCAGGATCAGGCCG
>CAZDRW010000234.1:0-5688 GCA_964507555.1 uncultured Desulfarculaceae bacterium | reverse complement strand
GTGTAAAGTCCCATGCCCACAGCTTTTTAGCGCTTATACTCGCCGCTTTTGCCCCCGCTTTTTTCCACCAGACAGATTTCCTCTATCACCGCATCACGCTGCACTGCCTTGATCATATCATACACGGTAAGAGCCGTTACACTGACTGCCGTTAAGGCCTCCATCTCCACCCCGGTGGGGGCGGTGGTGGTCACCTCCGCTTCAATGAGCACGGCATCTTCCAGGAGGTTTAACTCGACTCGCACCGCGCTCACAGGCAAGGGGTGGCAAAGCGGTATCAAATCCGGGGTGCGTTTGGCGGCCATGATGCCGGCCACCCGGGCCACGGCCAGGACGTCGCCTTTTTTGGTTTGGCCTTCCCTTATGGCCGCCACGGTGCTTGGCGATAGCCTAACCCGGCCCTTGGCCAGGGCCCGGCGCTTGGTCGGCTCCTTACCGCTGACATCCACCATGCGGGCAGCGCCTTTTTCATCCAAATGGCTTAGGCCCACGCCAGACTGTTCCTTTCCCCCAGACTAAAACTAATGCTAGTTAAGCCCCCAAAGTTTTTTCTTTTTCTTGCGGGCGCCCAAGTTGGCGTCCTCGCCGTTTCCGGGTATCTCCGCCGCGTCGCGATCGCCCAATTCGGCAAACTCCTCCAAAAGCTCCTTTTGGCGCTTGTTCAGCTTGGCCGGAGTCTTAACCAGCACCTGCACGTGCAAATCGCCCCGGCCGCTGCCTCTGAGACGAGGCATGCCCAGGCCTTTCAAACGGACCAAATCGCCGTTCTGGGTTCCCGCGGGCAAGCCCATCTCCGCCGGGCCGTCCACCAGGCTCTCCACCATCACGGAGCGGCCCAGCGCGGCCTGGACCATGGAAACCTCCAAGCGCCGGTAAAGGTCATCGCCGTTGCGCTCGAAAACCGGGTGAGTCTGCACGTGGACCACCACATAAAGGTCGCCCGGAGGCCCTCCCAGGGAGCCGCCTTCGCCCTCGCCGCGCATCCGGAGGCGCTGGCCGTGGGTGATACCCGGCGGCACCCGCACGGTCAGTTCCTTTTCCTGGTATATGCGGCCCCGGCCCGAGCACTGTGAACAGGGATTGGTGATGGCACGGCCCTGTCCCCGGCAGGCCGGGCAGGTGGTGGCTAAACGGAAAAAACCTTGCGACCGGAGCACTTGCCCCTGGCCGCCACAGGTCTGGCAAATAGGCGGTTCCTCGCCGCCCTCTTGGCCTTGCCCCCCGCAGGACTCACAGGCGAGCTCGCGCCCCACCGGAAAAGTCATCTGCTTGCCCTGGGCCGCCTCCTCCAGGCTGATTTCCATGTCATAGCGCAGATCGCGGCCCTGGCGCGGTCCGCCCGCGCGTCCGCCGCCGCCAAAACCGAAAAACCCTTCAAAGATGTCGGAAAAGGCGCTGAAGATGTCGTTGACCCCGCCAAAACCCTGGAAACCGCTGGAGCGTAGCCCTTCGTGGCCATACATGTCGTAGGCCTGGCGTTTCTGGGGATCGCGCAGCACCTCATAGGCCTCGGCGCATTCTTTGAAACGCTCCTCAGCCTCCCCGTCGCCCGGATTGCGGTCGGGATGGTATTGCAGGGCAAGCTTGCGGTAGGCCTTTTTTATAGTATCGCCGTCAGAGTCGCGCTCAACCTGCAATACCTCGTAATAACACCTCTTCTCGCTCATAGCTCGGTGCTCAGCTCTCTTCCTGATGCAATATCTTGCGAGCGGCAGTGGCGTGGGAGAGCTTGCCGGCCTCTTCGGCCGCCTCCGCTAGGCGAGCCAAATCGCGCGGCTCCAAATCCTCTTTTAGGAGCTGCTTGGCCCGGCGGTAGAGAAAGAAGTCGCCGGTACTAGCGGCTTCAGCCGCTGCGCCTGCCAGCCCTTCTCTATCGCCCGCCGCTTCCAGGCATTCCAGGGCCTCGCCCCAGCGCCCGGCCTGGGCCAGAGCCCGGCCCGCCTCGCCTAGATCTGGCGAGTCTTGAGCCAGCATTTCCCGCCTCTCTTTAGCGGTGGGCAGCTCCCCCTTGGCCATGCTTTAGGCTTCCTCATCCGAATCGTCAACCGGGGCGCCCGAGGCCGCGGCCTCTTCCTGCGCGGCGGCCAGGGTGGCCAGGCGCTCACGCTCAATGGCCTCGGCCTCCAGGCGGCCTTTCTCGGCCTCGTCCGCGCTTACCGGAAACACGTCGCCAGAGGCTATCTCCCTAAGAGCCAGCACCACTTCCTTGTTCTTGGAGCCTAAGTGGGGCGGTGCGCCCTCGCGAAGCTGGCGCACTCTTTTAGCTGCCAAGTGCACCAAGGAAAAGCGGTTGTTAACCTGGCGCATGCAATCTTCTACAGTAACTCTTGCCATGATTTTCCCTCTTTACGGGGTCTATCGCCCCTGGGGGGGCGCTGTGGCATCCCCTTGGGGGATGCTCTTTAGCAACTCCGGCTTAACGCCAAAAATACGCGGATCACCTTCAACCTGCACGGGCAAAAGGTTTATTTTATCCGCAATCTTACCGATTTTCAAAGTACGCGCCCGAACTTGGTCCGGTTTGTCTTTCAGCTGCTCCTTGACGGTAATGGTCCACTGAGGCTTAGCCAAGCCGTAATCGCCCCCCTTTTGCAATAACTGCTCGAATTTGAGCGCCTGCAGATCTAAAAGCAGCAGGGCAGCGGCTGTAGCCTCCTTCTCCTTACCAGGCTCCCCGGCTTGCCGCCACTTCCCTTCATCCTTGACATAGGAAAGCGTTTTAGCCGAAGGACCCTTAATATCCAAAGCCACCACCTGCGCGCGCTTCAGCTTCCATATTTTTCGGTAGGTCAAGTCCTTTTTATATTTATGCAAAACCGCCAGGCCCTTATCCTTGGCCACCAATACCGAGCCCCCTGCCTGGCGCCGTACATAGCTTTCAGCCCCGGTTTTGGCCTTCCCGCCCACCAAAAGCCCGGACTGGCTGCCATCGCTCATGCTTAAAGTTAATCTCGTTCGGGGCTCGGTCAAGCCCATGGCTTTTTCGTCTATGCCGGAATCCACAAAATCCATGACCCGGATGCCGTGAACCTGGAAAAGCCAATCCCGCACATCCTCGGTCGAGGCCGGCTCGCCGTCAGAGAAAAACCACTGGGCTTTTTCACCCTTGCCCTTGCGCGCCAGGCTCAGTTCAGGGGCTCCCGCCTGCTCAAGCTTAATGCCCTTGACGTTGGCCACCACGAATTCCAGGGCCGCCTTGTCGCGCAGATCAAAAAGGGTAAGCGAGATCTGCCGGCGCTCTTTTCCCGGCAGGAGCCACACCTCGCCCTGGCTATCAGGGGGCGCGGCATAAAAAAACTCGCCCGAGGGGCTTTCATCGCCCACCAGAAGCTCGGCCGTGCCGCCTTTTTTATCCCAAAGCTTAACCCGCACCCGGGGCGGCGCCAGGCCGAACTCAGCGATATCTTGCTGTTTTTCCAGGCGCCGTTGCCAGCCGATCCCCAATAAAGTATCTAGGAGACGCCCCACCCGCACCCCGTCGGCGGTCCAATCCACGGGCCTAACCATCTGCCACTTGAACTCAGCGTCCCGGCGCTCGATACGAACCGGCTGGGGATAGTCGTCGCCAGATAGCTCGACCGCTTCTATATTAAGAGGATCCGAGAGGCTAAGCGCCTTGCTGGCGGTCTTCAGCTGCTTGGCCGTCTCCTCGGCCTCGTGGGTGGTAAAATAATATGAGCCGACGGCCACCGCCAAAACAAACAGCCAGGCTATAACCTTACGCCAACTCACGCCCGCCTCCTACGCGCTATTACAACCATCACTCCGATGACCACGAAGATAAGCGGCAGCACCACCACTGGAATCCAGAACACCACCCGCGCCTGGGAAGGTTGGATCATGAGCGGCTGGCTGGCCTCCTGCTTGGGCGAAATCGAGATCAAATCGCCTTCCTGAGCCAAAAAGGCGATGCTGTTCATCACCAGATCGCGGTTGCCCGCCTGCTCCAGATAGGCATTGCTGGCAAAGTCGGCGTCGCCGAAAACTATGAGGCGTCCGCCCAGGTCCGGCGCTTTAGCGGCCGGTTTATTTTTTGCCTCCGGCTTGGCAACCTGCACGGGCAGTTCCACCACCACCCCCAGGCTCACCGGTCCGGGCAGGTCGCGCCCCTCGTTGAACTCGGGCTGCTCGGTGACTCCGCGGAAATCCATCTCAGCCCAGGACTGGGGGCCGGTCATAACCAATTCCGACCCATTTGCGCCCGGGGGCATTTGGGGGGACAGGTTCACGGTGCGGGCGATGGGGAAGAAGGTGAGGATGTTCTCCAACGGGGTGACTACCTGGTGGGAACCATATTTCAGACCAAGCGGCCAGAAGGGGCTGGCCCCGATGCGGACGGCGCTGGCGTCCACCACCAGGTTGTCGCCCAGGATCACGCCTCGCTCCTTAAGCCAATCATTAAGACCCGCGCTGCGATCGGGCTCTATCATCATCAGCAAACCGCCGCCGCCCTGCAGATAGTCGGCGAGGCGCTCTTTTTCCACGGCCAAGAGATCCTTGGCCGGCGCGGCCAGGATCAAACAGACCGCGTCATCCGGCACCTTGGCCTGGGTGGCCAAAATCAGGGTCTTTACCACGTAGCTCTGGTTTTCCAGGGTCTTTTTAAGCTCGTTGAAATCAGCCTTGCCAATGCCTTTCAGGTCGCGCTCGCCGTGGCCCCCCAGAAAGTAGATAGCCTTCTTCTGGGTGCGGGTCATGCGGATGAAAGCGTTGGTCAGCTTCTGCTCGTCGGGCAGGCTGACCTTTTCTTCCTTGTCCTTGCCCACCAAGACCAACTGGCCGTGGGTTTTAACGTTGAAGCGCTTGGCCAGGCCGGGCTGGTTATCCAGGTCCACGAACTGATAAGTGACTTTGCGGTTATGATAGGCGTAAAGCCCCAAAAGCTCGCTCACCTGCTCACGGCCGGCCTGACCGGCCTTGAAAAAGGCGTAAATCTTGATGGGCTTGTCGATTTTCTCCAGCACCTTCACCGACTGGGCCGCCAAGGACAGCTTGTGCCCCTGGGACAAATCCCAGCGCAGATGATGGCGCTCGGCCAAGGCCCCCGCAAAGACCACCAGGGCGGCCACCGCCACCACCGCTGCGCCGGAGCCCAGCCCCAGGCGGAAAGCGCGGGTGCCCATGGCCCGGCCCACCTGCTGGCGGGCGGAGATGAGGCCCGCCGCCACCAGAATGAGCCCCGCCGCCGCCGCGATCAGGCCGTACTGGGGGTTTTGCAGGCTGAGAGCGTAGAACAGACCGCCGGCCGCGGCCAAAAGCAGGCCGCCCAGCGCCAGCCACTTCGCCATTGTTTTTACGCCTTCCACCGCTTGGCCTCCAGAACCCGAATGCTAACGAAAATGAAGAACCCCATGAAGAGCAGGAAGTAGACCAAATCCGAGGTGTCGATCAAACCCCGGATGAAATCTTGTAGTCGCGTTATGAGACTGAAGGATTCCAGGATAGGTCCCGCTTGCGGCCCCACCACACTCGATGAATAGCCTATCATCCAAAGCAAAAGTAGACCGGCGAAAGAAATTAGGGCTGCCACAATCTGGTTTTCAGTGATCGAGGAGGCGAAAATGCCCAACGCCACGAACGCCCCACTTAAAAGAAACAGGCCTAGATAGCCCACAAACATAGCTGGTAGGTAGAGTTCCCCTATCCATGCTAAAACCAGCATGTCAATCCATGTTAGCCCCAACATTA
>CAZDRW010000233.1:427-5726 GCA_964507555.1 uncultured Desulfarculaceae bacterium | reverse complement strand
AAACCTGCCGAAGCTATGGTGCCCAGCCTGGCCCCGCTTTTAACCAAAATCGAGGACCCCCACGCTAGGTTGCATGCTTCCGCAATCAGCATAGGCAAGTCATTCAAACCGGCCAATAGCCAATTGCCCGGTTTTTTGGCTGAAAAAGAGTCGGACCACCTCAAGTGGACCGGCCAAATCTGCACGCTATTTATTACCAACGGTGAAAAGCTCACCGTGCAGACCGATCCTCACAAATGCGGCTTTGGCAAATGGTTGTACAGCGATAAAGCCAAAGCCGCGGTGGCGGGCAACCCTGAGTTAGAGCAATTGCTAGAAGCAATCAAGGTGCCCCATGCCAAGCTGCATGAGACTGCCACGGCTATTGGTCAACAATATAAGCAGGTTCACCCTGGTCTAGTTACAACTTTAATGGCACGCTTGGATGACCACCGCCGTTGGGTGCAAAAGGTGTCGCAAGCAATGCTGCTTGGCAACAAGGACCTGGGTGTGCAGACCGATCCCCACCAGTGCGGATTGGGAAAATGGCTGGCCAGCGAAGAGGCCCAAAAGTATGCGGCCTCATTCCCGGCCTTAGCCGCGGCCCTGCAGGATATCAAGACTCCCCATGAGAAGCTGCATGAATCGGCCCTGGCAATCCAGGCGGCGCTGAACGCCGGGCAAAACAACCAGGCTAACGAGATTTTCAAATCAGCCACCTTGCCCGCCTTGGCCGGCGTTGCCCAGATATTGAACAAGGCCATTGGCGAGGAAGAGGCTTTGGTAACAGCCCAGAACCAGGCCAAGCAGATTTATACCACCCAAACCCAGGAACAGTTGGAAGCCACCCGGGGCCTTTTGGGCCAGATGCGCAAGACCGCCGAGCAAGCATTGGCAGGGCAGCAGCAAGCGCGCAGTACTTATTCCTCCCAAACCATACCGGCTTTACAAAACGTGCAGGGCTTGCTGCACCAGCTTAGGGCTGAGGCGCGCAATAACATCATGACCGATGAAACCATGCTGAACGCCGCGCAAAATACCAAAATGCTGGTTTCCTTGGTAGGCGCGGTGGCGGTGGTGGTGGGCTTGATTTTGGCCTTCTTCATCGTTCGCGGCATATCCGCGGTCCTGAACGGCATATCCGGGCGCATGGGCCAAGGCGCCGAACAGGTGGCCGCTGCTTCGGAACAGGTGGCCAGCGCCAGCCAGTCTCTGGCCCAGGGCGCCAGCGAGCAGGCGGCCAGTTTGGAAGAGACTTCATCGTCCATGGAGGAAATGGCGTCCATGACCCGCCAGAACGCGGATAACGCCCGCCAGGCCGACGATCTCATGAAAGAGGCCGGGCATGTGGTGCAAAAAGCCAACAGCTCCATGCAGGAACTCAGAGTAGCCATGGGCAAGATCAACGATGCCTCCGGCGAAATGGCCAAGATTATCAAGACCATTGACGAAATAGCCTTCCAAACCAACTTGCTGGCTCTAAACGCGGCGGTGGAGGCGGCCCGGGCTGGCGAAGCTGGAGCCGGGTTTGCGGTGGTGGCCGATGAGGTTAGATCTCTGGCCATGCGGGCGGCAGAGGCGGCCAAAAATACCACGGAGCTTATTCAGGATAACCAAACCAATATCAAAGAGGGTTCCGGCTTGGTGAAGTCCACGGACGAAGCCTTCAGCCAAGTGCTGGAGACCACGGAAAAGGTGGGCAAGCTGGTGGCTGAGATCGCCGCCGCCTCCGGCGAGCAGACCCAAGGCATTGACCAGATAAATCAAAACACGACCACCATGGACCAGGTGACCCAGCAAGTGGCCGCCAATGCCGAGGAATCGGCAGCCTCCAGCGAGGAAATGGCTGGACAGGCCATGGCCTTGCAGGAAATGGTGGATGAACTCACCACGCTGGTGAATGGGGTACAAAAAATGGAACGCAACCAGATAGCGGGCGAATCCCGCAGGCCTCATTTGCTGCCTGAGCCCTAGACAGGGGCAAGGCCGGGAGCACCTAAAGCGCCTTTAACCCAGGGGGCGGGATTTTTCCCGCCCCCTGCTTTTTATTAGGTGCCCGTGAGTTATGCAGTGGTGGTAGGCATGGCAGATGCAAGCCACAGCATATTGGGTTGAGAAAGGTTCTTAGCGGCGGAAGCCAAGGCAGGGCTTAGCTGGCCAAGTCCGGGTTGAACCCTATGAGAAAGGGCAGCGCTATAAACAAAAAGAACACCGGGCTGGGTCGGCCCGGTGTTCCTAAGAAAAGGAGAAAAAGGGTTTTTTTAAGAAGCTGGTCGCACGAAGAACTAGCAATTTGAGTGCCAGTCAGGCCCAAACCAAGCAATTATCATATTAACCCTTTGTTTTCAATATGTTGCGCAGCAAAGCCGAAAGCGGTCAATCCCAGGGCGTAAGGCGCCGGGTTCAAAAATTTGTACCCAAATACGGGGCGGCGCGAGGCTATAACGTTTAAGTGGTTGTATTTTAAAGACATGCTACTGTTCAAAATCTTATACCACTATATTTCGATTCCGGGGGCTGCGAATCCTGAGCAAAGGTCAGCCACCAGGGAACGCACTTTTACCAGGTTGGCTTGATCCTGGGGATCTTTGGCAACCTGGGCGATGAATCCGGCCACGGCCGCCATTTCGGATTCCTTCATGCCGCGGCTGGTGAGCGCCGGGGTGCCCAGGCGCACGCCAGAGGGATCAGCGGCGGGTCGGGGATCAAAGGGCACCTTGTTGGCGTTGGCCACGATGCCGGCCTGGTCCATGGCATTAGCAAGAATCTTGCCGGTGAGGTTCATGGCCGAGGCGTCTATCAAAACCAGATGATTGTCCGTGCCGCCGGTCACCAGCGTAAAGCCTTGGGCCATAAGCTCATTGCCCAGCGCCGCCGCGTTTTTCACTACCTGCTGGCAGTATTGGGTGTAAGCGGGCGCGGCGGCCTCTTTGAGCGCCACCGCGATGGCCGCGGTCACCTGGTTGTGGGGGCCGCCCTGCAAGCCGGGGAATACCGCTTTGTCGATCTTGGCGGCCAGTTCCTGGCGGCAAAGCACCATGCCGCCCCGGGGGCCGCGCAAGAGCTTGTGGGTGGTGGAGGTCACCACGTCGGCATGGGGGAAGGGGTGGGGATGGCAGCCGGTGACGCACAAGCCGGAGATATGGCTGATATCCGCGCACAAAACCGCGCCGACCTCACGGGCGATCTGGCCAAAGATGGAAAAATCCACCACCCGGGGATAGGAGGAGCAGCCCGCGAAGATCAGCTCGGGCTGAAACTCCTTGGCCAGCGCGCGCACTTGGTCGAAGTCGATTAGTCCGGTATCCGGGCTGAGGCCGTATTGGCGGACTTGGTAGAACTTGCCCGAAAAACTGACCTTGGCGCCGTGGGTCAAATGGCCGCCCGCGGACAAATCCATGCCCATCACCCGGCCGCCGGGCTTCAAGGTGGCCAGATAGACCGCCATGTTGGCCGGGCTGCCCGAATAGGGCTGCACATTGGCGTGTTCGGCCCCGAAAAGATCCCTGGCCCTTTGTATGGCCAGGTCTTCAATTTGGTCGATGAACTCCTGGCCCTGGTAATAACGCTGGTGGGGGTAGCCTTCGGAGTATTTATTGGTCAGCACCGAACCGGTGGCGGCCATCACCGCCGACGGAGGCCTGTCGGCTGGCCTCCTTCTTGATCAGATCCGCCACTTGGGGGTCAACTTTGTGTAACTCTTCCATTATCGCAATTCCTTATGTGTGGCTTGGCAAGACTGCTTAATATGGCATAGGGCCTCAGACCTGTCAACGCGGGCCGGCGGACCGGGCTCTGATTTGGCGTTTTCAGGGTTATGGGGTATGTCTTTTAAGGAACGGTTGCCTATATCCATAAAGCCATTACCAGCGGAGACGGTGCAATATGAGCCAGGCGCCCCAGGGATACCAGGACTTGGAGCTTGAACATCAGGATGACATTGGTTTTTTCCTGAGGCACGACCAGCCGCAGACCAGCGAACTCACCTTTACCAATCTCTTCATGTGGCGCGACTTTTACCGCCCCGTGTGGCGCCGGGCCGCCGGCTGCCTGGCCATCATAATGCGCCCTGACAGCGCGCGGCCCTATGCGCTTCCTCCGGTGCCGGGGCCGGACGGCGATCCCATGGCGGCGCTTAAGGAGCTGATGAGCGAGTTAAAGGCCATGGGCGCTCCGCCCGAGGCCCATAGGGTGGGGGCCGATTTCGTGGAGAGCTATTTGGACCGGGACGGGTTTTCCGCCAAACTTGACCGCGACCAGAGCGACTACGTTTATCTTACGCAGGATTTGATTCAGCTTTCCGGCAACCGCTTCCACAAAAAGAAAAACCACCTGAACAAGTTCCTCAAGACCATGCAGTACCATTACAAGCCCCTGGACCATGAGACGGTGGAATGCGTGCTGGAAATGCAGGAAAGCTGGTGTCAGCTGCGGGATTGCCAGACCAACGAGGGACTCATGAACGAGGACCGCGCCATCTTCGAGGCGCTCACCAACTTTGACCGCTTGGGTTACCTTGGCGGGGCCATAGTAATCAATGATGTGGTGGAGGCGTTTTCCTTGGGCGAGCCCCTCAATCAAGACACCGCGGTTATCCACATCGAAAAGGCCAACCCGGAGATCCCCGGCCTGTATGCGGCCATCAACCAGATGTTCGCGGTCAATGCCTGGTCGGAAATGACCTTTATCAACCGCGAGCAGGACCTGGGGCTGGAGGGCCTGCGCAAGGCCAAGGAATCCTACAACCCCCATCACCTGGTGGACAAGTACATCGTAACCCCGCGCTAGCTTGGATATTTCATATGTTTGGGGAATATTCTGTTTGGGGTGAAGTTTCGATCTGTTCGCCAGTCCGGCACAGCCAGGTGGCCAAAGGCAAGGCGTCCGTCAAGCGCGGGCCGCAGGCGTAGCCCTAGCTACATCGAGGACCAAGCGCAGACGGCAACGCAGCATATGGCCTGCTGGCGAAGCCGGGTTATTCGCTGAAAAAGGGGCTGGCTAGGAATCGGACAAAAGAGGGCACCAGGTCCTGGCCGAATTGGTTGCCCATGGCTTCCAAGAGGGCGGCGGCCGCGTCATAGGCTGGCCTAGCGTCCTGATAGGGCCGCTTGGAGGTCATGGCGTCGTAGGCATCGCAGATCCGAAGCACGCGGGCCAGATAGGGCGTGCGCCGGGCGGGGAGCCCCTCCGGGTAACCGGTGCCGTCGGCGTTCTCGTGATGATGCAAGATGGCCATCATGGCCTCGTAAGGCACGGCGCTGATGGGGGTCAGCAACTGGTAGGCCACGGCTGGGTGCTTTTGGATGACGGCCCGCTCCTC
>CAZDRW010000233.1:0-417 GCA_964507555.1 uncultured Desulfarculaceae bacterium | reverse complement strand
AATCGTGCAACAGGCCCGCCATGCCCAAGGAGTGCACGGCATCATCTGTGAGCCCCAGGTAGCGGCCGAAGGCCATGGACAGCATGCATACGTTGACCGAATGAGTGTAAACCGAATAATCGGCTTTTAGCACCTCGGCCAAATTGGTGAGGATCTGGGCGTTTTGCGCGATCTGCTGCACCGTGTCATGGGCGCGGGCCACCGAGCCTTGCAGGGCCTGCGGGGAAAGATCGCTGCTAAACATGAGACGCAGGTTGAGGGAGGCGATCTCGCGCACCACCAGGGCCTTTTTCTTCACCGAGGTCTGGGGGTTGTCGATCAGTTCTTCGGAAAAGCGGTCAAAATAGTTGGTGAGGGCTTCGCCGTCGCTGACTTTCACGAATATGCGGCTTTGGCCCTGCTTGATGAGCTTGTCGC
>CAZDRW010000232.1:0-5755 GCA_964507555.1 uncultured Desulfarculaceae bacterium | reverse complement strand
TATGCCAACCAGCGCGAAATCCCGGTGCACACCCACGGCTCGGGCACCTCGCTGGTGGGTCTGGCGCGGCCCAAGGCCAGAGGCATCGTGCTGGACACCGCGCGCTTCCAAGACATCGCCATCTATCCCGAGCGGGGCTATTTCGAGGCCGGGGCCGGGGTGCATCTGGCCAAGCTCCGCAAGGCTTTGGCCCCATATAGGGCGTTGCTGCCGGTCTTTCCCGGCAGCGAGCCGGTGGCCACCATCGGGGGCGCCATTGCAGTGAATACCAGCGCCCACGCGGTGGACTCGGCTTTAGGCAAGCCCGGTGATTACGTATTGGGTCTGGAGGTGGTGCTGCCCAGCGGCGAGGTCATTGAAACCGGCACTCATTCCCTGCGCCGCCCGGCCGGAGTGGAACTGACCAAATTCATGGTGGGCTCAGAGGGCGTCTTCGGAATCATCACCAGGGTACGCATGCGTCTGGCGCCCTTGCCCGCCACCACCAACATTGTGGCCACCTTCAGCAAGACCGAGGACATTCTGGCCGTGGTCATGGAGATGTACCGCCGAGGTATCTCACCGCCCATGTTCTTTGAGTATTTGGACGAGAGCTCGGCCCGCATCGGCTATTCCGCGGTGGGCCTGCCCGAGCCGGCGGGCGCAGTGGCCATCATCACCATGCACTCGGACAACTCGGTTGGTTGCCGCGACAAGAGCGAGCGCTTCCTGGAATTCCTCAAGGAGGCCGATCCCATCGATGCCAAGATTTTGGGACCCGGCCTAGAATGGGATCAGATTTGGGGCTCGCGGGCCGAGGCGGGCAATTATGTCTACCGCCAGGGCTCCACCTTTGGCAGCGAGGTCACCCCCCGGGTGGACAAGCTGCTGGACGCATTCATTGATACCAAAGACTTCATCCTGAATTTGGAGAGCTACGCCGGCCCTCAGTTTATATCCTTCGGCCACATCGGCGCACCCACCCTGCATGGCTATGCCTTTATCCCCACCAAGGACATACCCAGCCAGGTCAAGAAGGCTATTACCTTGGAGGTGCGTCAAAAATCCGAGAATATCAACATAAAGTACGGTGGCTGCGGCGGAGAATGGGGCCTCACCGCCCAAAGGATCGATTTTCTCAAAGCCAGGTATCAGCCAGCCTATTACCAGTTACTGCTTAATCTCAAAAAGGCCCTAGACCCCACGAACATCTTGAACCGCGGCAACCTGGAGGGGTGGCTTTGAGCGCTCGGCAAGCTGATCTGAAAAGCGCCCTCTTGGCAGAGGTAGCCAAGTGCAGGGCCTGCCGGTTTTGCGTGGATGTATGCCCCACCTATCAGGTATCGGCCGGGGTGGAGGCCTTGTCGTCCTATGGCAGAATACAAATCATCAAGCATCTGCTCATGGGCGTCTTGGAACTGGACGAAGGCCTCACCTACGCCCTTTACACATGCTTGCAGTGCCGGCGCTGCGAGAACGTGTGCAAGAGCAAGGGCCAGAACATCGAGATCTGCGAAGTGATCCATAATGCGCGCGCCTTTCTGGCACCCAACTACCAAAAGGGAGGCGGCCGTGATTCCTAAGTCCCGCAACTTGGTCCGAGAGCTGTTTTCGCTCATGGCTCAAAACCTGGCCGCGGGCGGCGACCCCTTGGGTTTCCGCCAGGCCTACTGGACGGGCTGGGCCGAGGGCCTCAATCTGCCGCGTCAGGGCGAAGCGCTGCTGTTTACCGCCCGCATGTACCAAATGCTGCCTTATGTCACCCAAACCACCAAATTGGTGGACAGGACCCGCTCCCTCCTATCCAGGCCCGCCTTGGCCACGTTGGCCAAGGCGGGCAACCTCCTGGCTGGCGAGAAGATCCTGCGCCACCTGGCCGGGCGTGAGCAAGAGATAGAGAAGCGGGGCCGCAATGCCCTGCGCGGCATCGCCGCGGCCTTGGCCTTGGTGAGCGGCCCGCCGGCCTATCTTTACGAAAAGGAACCCTACTCCGGGGTGCTATTGCATGACCTGGGTCTGGAAGATGTGGTGAAGGCCCACGCGGAGAAGGTCGCCCGGGTTTTACATGAGGCTGGCTCGTCCCGGATCATGGCAACCGACCCGCACACGGTCTACATGCTAGGCCAGATCATGCCCGGCTATATTCCCGGCTTCAAAGCCCAGGTGCAGCACTACACGGAGGTCCTGGCCCGGGAACCGCAGAGGTTGGCCCAGGCCATGGGCCCCATGCCCCTTGAGGAGGTGGTGGTGCACGACTCTTGCCAGATGGCTCGCGACCTGGGTCTGGTGAGCCAGGTGCGGGAGGTAGTCCAGGCTTTGGGCCTCAGGGCGAAAGAGCCAGAGCATTGCGGCCGGGATACCGCCTGCTGCGGAGGCCCTATCGAATTTGCCTACGCTGAGTTGAGCGACCGCATATCACGCATGCGCGCGGCTGACCTAAGCGATCAATGCAAGAACGTGGTGGTCACGTGTCCCATATGCCTGATCAACTTGGCCAAGCACGAACAGGAATTCGGCCTCAGGGTCTGGGACCTGGGCGAACTTTTGAACGCCGGCCTGAACCGGCCTTTGGCAGACTAAGCTGATCGCAACGCGGAAATGGGCCAACACATGCAAAACCAGGACAGACCGGACGCCCATCATAACCGCCATGCCGGGTCCGTGGCAATGCGACCGGCATCTTCTAAACGAACTCAGCCGATGGCGCCAAATTCAGACGGGCGCGGTCCGGCTGCTAGTGGCACAGCCGTAGCTATCGGCTCCCCTCAGCGCCGCTAACCATCATGACAAAAGCAATGGAGATGCAGAGCATGACCCAAGTAGGGAGAGCCCAAGTTCTCTCCAAGCAGATCATTATCAACGCGGAATGGTGCAAAGGCTGCGGCATCTGCGTAGCCTTTTGCCCCAAGGGGGCGCTTGAGCTGGGCCAGCCTGGTAAGGCTGTTTGGGCGCATCCCGATAGCTGCCTGTTTTGCGGTCTGTGTGAGCTGCGTTGCCCGGACGTGGCCATTGAGCTCATCGCGGGGAGCGCGCCATGCCTGGACAAGTAAAGTTCCTCCAAGGCAACGAGGCGGTGGTGGAGGGTGCCCTGTATGCGGGCTTGGAGTTTTTCGCAGGCTATCCCATCACTCCATCCACCGAGATCGCCGAGATGCTTTCCCATCGCCTGCCTAATGTCGGCGCCAAGTTTATCCAGATGGAAGACGAACTGGCGTCGATCTGCGCCATAATCGGAGCCTCGCTGGCGGGCAGTAAGGCCATGACCGCCACCAGTGGGCCGGGCTTCTCGCTGATGCAGGAAGGCATCGGCTATGCGGTCATGGCCGAGGTGCCCTGCGTGGTGGTCAACGTGCAGCGGGGGGGCCCCAGCACCGGCCTTCCCACCGCGGTGGCTCAGGGCGATGTCATGCAGGCCCGTTGGGGCACCCACGGCGATCACTCCATAATCACCCTGACCGCCTCCACGCTGCAGGACGTTCTAACCATGACCGTGGCGGCCTTCAACCTGGCCGAGACCTTCCGCACGCCGGTGATCCTTTTATTGGACGAGGTGGTGGCCCACATGCGGGAAAAGGTAGAGATGCCCGGACCGGCTGAGTTGGAGGTGGTGGACCGGCTGCGTACCGCCCTGCCCGAAGGGGTGGACTACCATCCATATCTATCCCGCGAGGACGGCCGCCTGCCCATGAGCGACTTCGGCGGGATCCACCGCTACAACGTAACCGGCCTGGTGCATGACATGTGGGGCTTTCCCAGCAACGATTCCAGCGTGGCCTATGATCTCTTGCATCATCTGGTGGACAAGCTGGAGAACAGGGCGGATCAGATAGCCCGCTACAACACCTACTTCACGGACGACGCCGAGGTGCTCCTAATCTCCTATGGCAGCGCGGCCCGCAGCGCCCTGCACCTGGTGGAACAACGGCGCTTGCGCGGGGTCAAACTGGCCCTCTTGGAGCTTAACAGTTTGTGGCCTTTTCCCCGCGGCACGGTGCGGCGCTTCTGCCAGGGACGCAACCAGGTGTTGGTGGTGGAGATGAACCGTGGCCAGATATACCAGGAGGTGAAAAAAGCGGCGCCTCATCCGGAGAAGGTGTTTCTGGCCAACCGCTTCGACGGATCCTTTATCTCCCATGAAGATATTTGGCGTGTGCTCAACCTGATCCAGGGACAGGGAGTATAGAGATGGCGGTCAGAGACTATCTGCGAGAGCGCTTTTTACCCCATATCTGGTGCCCGGGCTGCGGACACGGCATCGTCATGGCCAACCTGGTGCGCGCCGTGGAAAGGCTGGGCCTTTCCCAGAACCAGATCGTGGTGATATCCGGTATAGGCTGCTCATCGCGCATGTCCGGCTACTTGGATTTTCATACCATGCATACCCTGCACGGCCGGGCCCTGGCCTTTGCCACCGGGGTCAAGTTCAGCCGCCCGGACCTCAAGGTGATCGTGCCCATGGGCGACGGCGATGCCGCCGCCATCGGCGGCAACCATCTGATACACGCGGCGCGCCGCAACATAGACATATCCGCCATTGTCATGAACAACCGCATCTATGGTATGACCGGTGGACAGAGTTCTCCCCTGACGCCCCATGGCGACCGCTCCACCACCGCCAACGCAGGCACCATTGATCCGCCGTTTGATCTGGCCGCGTTGGTCATGGGAGCGGGTGCCGGCTTCGTGGCACGGGCCACCACTTACCACGTCAAGGAGATGATCGACCTGATGGCTGCCGCCATCAGTCACCGGGGCTTTTCTTTGGTGGAGGTGCTCAGCCAGTGCCCCACCTACTACGGCCGCAAGAATAAGCTGGGAGACGCGGTGGATATGATGCGCAGCTATAAGGAGATCACCGCGCCGGCTGGGTCGCGCAAGCTGGCAGACAACCCGAGTTGTATAGCCCGCGGTCTGCTCTTGGAGAAGAACCGGCCCGAGTACACCGAAAGCTACCTGAAACTGGCCGGCGGCAGCCCCAAGGAGGGCTCCAACGACCCGGCTTCGCTGGTATAGATGGGGACAACATGGAAACAACTCGCATAGTATTCAGCGGTTCAGGCGGCCAGGGCGTGATAACCGCGGCCATCGTCTTGGCCGAGGCGGCCGCCTTGCATCAAGGGCTCAATGCGGTGCAGACCCAATCTTACGGCCCCGAGGCGCGCGGCGGGGCCACCCGGGCGGACGTGGTTATCTCCCAAGAGCCAATCCGCTATCCCAAGGTGATCCACCCCAATTTGCTGGTGGCCTTGACCCAAGAGGCCTACAGTAAGTTCGCGTCCATCATCCGGCCCGGCGGCTTTTTACTAGTTGATTCGCGTTTCGTGCGCACTGCCCGCAGGGTGGATGCCAGGCAGGTGGCCTTGCCCATGTATGAGCGGGTGCTGGCGGAGATAAAAAAGACGGTAGTTTTCAACATCTGCATGCTGGGGGCGCTGCTACGGCTCACTGGGGTTTTGCAGTCGGAGGCCATAATGCAGGCGCTACGGCGCCGGTTACCCGCCGGGTTATTAGAGATTAATCAGCAAGCCTTGGAATTGGGCATGCGGCTGGCGGATGAAGCATCAAAGATTGTTTCCGTGGAATGCCCGCATATCTCCAGACCGCGTAATTTGCCGGATGAGCTTCATTTCAGACACGTACCATAGAAAAATACCCACCTGTGTGCCAAACGCGCTGAAGATATACAGACGGGGCTTTTCTCCTGAAGCAAAGGATGAGGTTATTGTTCATCGTCAGCAAAAGTGGCACAGGGTGGACGGGAAAAATAAGTTAGAGG
>CAZDRW010000231.1:0-5766 GCA_964507555.1 uncultured Desulfarculaceae bacterium | reverse complement strand
AGTCCACGAAGGCCCCGCCGTATTCTTCCCGCAGAAGCTGCAGCTTTTTGCGCAGGTTTTCCTCACTCTGCAATTGCCCCACATCGTAGGAGCGGGCCAGCACCCGGATATCGCCCAAGCGGTCGTTGAGAAAGATGTCTATGTTTTGGCTGTGCTTCTGGACCAACTCGCTTAAGTGATCGTGGACCTTGGCCCTGTAGGCGACCTGGAATTGGTAGAGAATTATGGAGCCCGTAATCAGCAAGGGAAGCAAAGAAATGACCACCACCAGCATCACCAGGTTGCGGGTGAGCGCGCGGTACTTGCGGCCTCCGGTTCCGCTGCCCGTGATGTCAGCCTTTTGCTTGACCTTTAACACCATCAGATTCTCCTCACCAGCGCGGCGCCGGGAAAAGGGTAAATCCTGAGAAGAAACCGGTCCGCGCCCTGCCTATGAGCAACCTTCATGCCCAAATTGGTGGCAACCCAGAGGCGTTACGCGCATCTTGGTCTCAAGCTAGCGAGATTAATGGATTATGTTGGTTCGGGCCGGGTTATTGGTTGTGAAAGACGACACTCGGTTGCCGATCCACATCGGCTCGGGTCGAGAACAGATCCATAAATTTTTTTATAGCTTGTAAACTTTTATGACACCAACCGGGCGCCCTGCCAGGCTTTACGCTATACGCACGTCGCCGTGGCAGTTGTCCTGACCAAAGCCCAGGTGGGTTTCAGAAACCCCGCCGTTTTCCAAGATAAAGATGTGATGAATCAGGTAGCCGCAAGATCGGCAGGTGTTGTCTTCGATTATGTAGTCATCCCCCTCAGCCTCGCCGGTTAGTTCCATGGCCTCGGCCCCGCAATTGGGGCAGACGTGGCCCCCGCTTTCAATGCATTTATCTTTGAAGAGAAGTTCCGGCTTACCGCGCATCTGCAGTCACCTCCCGGGCCAGGTTATTGTTTAAGAATAGCATCGTCCGGGATTTGGCACCAACCACCAATCGCGGACCTACGGGCCTGCGCTTGTGAACCAAGCCCAGTGCCAACTACTTGCGGCAAATTGCAGCGGCCTGTTGCTGCACGTGCTGATGTGGCCCGGAACTAATCCGACATGAGGCACATTTGCTCTTGGCTGGGGGAGAATTCTTCCGGGCCGCTCAAGATGCCGGCCCTGGCGCGGCGGGCCATTTCCCTTAGCATGCCCTTATAGAGCCAGGCGTGCAAAGGGTGCAGCCCGTGCCAATAGGCCAAGCCGGACAGGCCCTTGGGCAGAAAGCGCCCGATTATCATCAACTCGCAGCCTTTTTGGCTTTCGGCCAAGCGGATGATGAGCACTGCCTCTCCCGGGGCCTTCATGTCGGCCAAAAGCACCAGGCTGAAGCCCTCCCGCATCTCCAGCACCCGCCAGAAGCCCAGGGCATCGCCCACCACCAGTTCCCTGGGGTGGCGCCGCCCCCGGTCCCAGCCCACCCCGCCCACCAGCTTGTCCAAAAGTCCCCGTAGTTGCCACAAGGGCCTGCCATGGTACATGTCACCTTGGGTGCCCAGCCCCTTAATCACGGGCCACACTTCAGACTTCGGCTTATCCAGGGTTATCCGGAAGGCGTCTTGCAGCACGCTGCCTCCGGCATAGGGCGCATCGCCGGGCTGCGCCCAGGCCGGCGGCTGCAAGGGGCCGGCGTCCATCCAGCAGGTTTGCGCTGCCTGCTCCTCGCGTCCCGACAGGATGTCCTTGATGGCTTGACGGCAGGTCAGCAACTCCTGGGGGATCACCTCATTGATGCGGTTTTCCGCGCAGGTCACGCTGTTGGCAAGGCCCTCGGCCAAAGGCCGGGCGATGGATGCGTGCAAGGGGGTGACCAGGTGGATCCAATAGGAGCTGAGCTTGGGCGAAAGCAGTGGCAAGGGAATTATCCAGCGCCGGGCCAAGCCGGCCTCTTGCGCATAAATCTGGAACAAATCCTCATAGCTGAGCGCGTCCGGCCCGCAGATGTCATAGATCTGCCCCGCGGTTTGGCCGTTCTCCAAACAGCCGGCCAGATAGCCCAGCACGTTGACTATGGCGATGGGCTGCACCAGGGAGCGCACCCAGCGCGGGGTGGTCATCACCGGCAGCCGCTCCACCAGATAGCGCATGATCTCGAATGAGGCGCTGCCCGAGCCCAGGATCATGGCGGCGCGTAGCCAGGTGGCCGGGGTGAAGCCGGCCTGCAGGATGCGGCCCACCTCGGCCCGCGACTCAAGGTGGTGGCTCAGGGCCTGGCCCTGGGGAATTATGCCGCCCAAATAAATGAGCTGCTCCAGGCCGCCGGCCTCGGCCGCCGCCACCATGTTCTGAGCGGCCTTGCGGTCGGTCCGGGCGAAATCCTTGGTGGCGGGGTTCATGGAATGGACCAGGTAAAAGGCGGCCCTGCAGCCCGCCGCCGCCTTTTGCAGAGAATCCAAATCCAACACATCGCCCTGGACCAGCTCCAGGTTGGGATGCCCGGCCCAGGGCCGGGCGGCCAGCTTGGCCTTGCTGCGGCCCACAGCGCGCACCTTCTGCCCCCGCTGCAAGAGCAGGGGTTCCAAGCGTCCTCCCACATATCCGGTGGAGCCGGTCACCAAGGCGGGCTTTTCACTCATAATTCCTCCCAAAGGCTGGCGCGGCGGCGGTCATATGTATTATTCTACACGTCAAGCGGACAGAACTGCCCATTATCCCGCCGCGCCACTTGCCGGCCTTAAATGTGTGCTTTGGAGGTTCTTGCCATGTCCCGAGACGACCTTGCCGCCCAAATGATCATCCGGCCGGTGACATCGGCCGAGATGGAAACCGTTGTGGATTGGGCGGCCGACGAGAATTGGAACCCGGGTTTGCACGACGCGGAGATGTTTTTACCCACGGATCCCCAGGGGTTCCTGTGCGGGGTTTTAGACGGCAAGATCGTGGCTTTTGTATCCTCGGTGATCTATGACCAAAGCTACGGCTTCTTGGGCTTTTTCATAGTTAACCCAGATATGCGGGGCAAGGGCCTGGGTCGCAAGATAGCCCAGGCGAGCTTTGACCGCCAGGGCAGCCGGGTGGCCGGTCTGGACGGGGTGGTGGAGCAGCAGGAAACCTACAAGCGCTGGGGCTTTAAAATGGCCTTCTCCAGCCTGCGCTACCAGGCCATGGGCGGCGGCGGCCTTCCCGACGGCCTTGTCGAGGTTGCTAAGGTGCCCTGGCGTTTATTGGCGGATTATGACGCCGCCTGCTTTCCAGCCAAGCGGGAGGGTTTTCTCAGGCGTTGGGTCAACCAGCCCGGCGGCGCGGCCCTGGCCGTGATGCATGAAGGCGGGCTGAAAGGCTTCGGGGTTTTGCGGCCCTGCCGGGTGGGTTTCAAGATCGGTCCCCTTTTTGCCGACGGCCCGGACCAAGCCGAGCTCATATATCAGGGCCTTTTAGCCCAGGCTCCCGGCGCCCCGGTTTTCCTGGACGCGCCCCAGAACAATCCGGACGCTGTGGCCCTGGTAAAAAGGCACCGCCTGGAACCCGTGTTCGAGTGCGGCCGCATGTATAAAAACGGCGAGCCTCCCTGGCGGGCCAATCATGTGTACGGCATTACCTCCTTTGAACTGGGCTAGTACCTATGAGATAACGCCGGCTTGTAGCTGGCGCGCTTGAGTTCCATGGATTGAGCCGAGAGCTCTTCAGAGGCTGCTTCAGCATCCTCGCTATTAGCCGCCACCTGCTGGGTAACCTTGTCCAGTATCGAGGAGGAACTGTTGATCTGGTCAACGCCCTGGGACTGTTCTGGTCGGCCGCCGCAATCTCGCCCACCAGCTCGCCCAATCTGCGGGTGCTCTCCTGCGAGCGGCCGAAGGCCTCGTCCGTCACTTGCGCCAAATCATACCTTTAGTTATTGAGTTGTTATCTCGAAGAAGCCTGCGCGGGACTCTACGGGTGATGTTAAAAAGAGCAGCTTATCTTATGAAAAATGGCAACGATGTAATTGTTTTACATAGCCTCGGCCATGACTTTCTTGACTTAAGCAGCAATTAAGACGGCGCTAAGAGTCAGGGTGGTATTTCTGCCTCATCAAACGCTACTCAGCGAACCTGGCTAAACTATTGTGTCCATGCACCTGGTCTGCTAACTTCTGGAGTCATCACGCCTAGGCACCCCGCCAGGCGGGTTCACCAACTGAGGGAGGATCGCCATGCCCTTTTCTAGGCTGATGCTGGCAGCCCTATTAATGTTGCTGTTCCTGCACCCGGCCGCCGGAACGGCCTGGGCTGCCGAGGAAGAGCCCCTGCTTTTACTCAAAGCAAAGGCCAAGGTGCAGGAAGCCCTGAACAGCCTGGATGAACACTCGGCCGAGGCCTGCCGGCAGCTGGCCGAAGCCGATTTGGACGGCTACCATGCCCGCAGAATCCTGGGCTGGCTGCGGATCAAGGAGATGCAGGTCATCGTGGCCTCCACCATAAGCCCGCAAGGCAAGTTGGTGACCATAGAGCCTTACGAATATTCGCGCTTCGAAGGCTCGGATATTTCCAAACAGCCCCAAGTCCAATTCGTGCTGACCAAACACCAACCGGTGCTGAGCCAGCTATTTCAGACTGTGGAAGGCTATTGGGCGGTTGACCTGGAGCGGCCCATCATGGGGCCCAAGGGCCAATGCCGCGGCGCTCTGAGCGCCACCGTTCATCCCGCTCCCTTTGCCAAGGCGCTGCTGGACCGGATTGATACCACCGGGGGAGTCAGGTTCTACCTGCTGCAACTAGACGGCCTGGTGCTCTACAGCAACCTTCTTGAAGAGATCGGGCTCAACGTCAAACAAACCGCCTTGTATAAAACCGACCCTGAGGTGAAAAACACGGTGGATAAAATCCTGTCCCAACCAGGGGGCGCTATCAGCGGCCGCCATTTTTTGGGCAAGGAGGCAACGGAAGAGCAGCGCCGCCGCAACTATTGGACCACCGTGGAGTTACACGGCACCAAGTGGCGCCTGGGTTTCGCCGATCCCATCCTATAGGCGTTAATGCAATGATTTCAAACGTCATGGATGACCTGCCTCCGTTTCACTCAGTGATATTCGCGGGCGGCGGCAACCGTTGCGTTTGGCAGGCCGGCTTTTGGGAAACAGTCTCGCCAGCGCTGAAGCTTAGGCCCAAGGTGGTGGCCTCGGTCAGCGCCGGGGCCTGCATCGCCGCCATGGCGCTGGCCGGACGCACCGCCGATTCCATGGCCTACATGAAGGCCCGGACCGGGGCCAACCCCAAAAACTTCTACCTGGAAAACCTGTTAAACGGCAAGCCGCTGTTCCCCCATCTGGGCATCTACCGCCAGGCGCTTCTGGACCTATTGGATAACGATGCCTTGGCCGTACTCAAGAAGGGGCCGGATTTGCGGGTGCTCCTGGCCCGGCCCCCGGCCTGGGCAAACCCGCTAATCGGAGTGTTCCTGGGCTTTGCCTCCTACACCTTGGAAAAGCACCTGTTGCACCCTTTGCATCCGCAATGGGCGCTCAAGGCCGGTTTTAAAGCGGAGGTTGTCCCGGTCAGCGCCTGCCAGGATTCGACCGAGTTGGCCGATCTGATCCTGGCCTCCTCCTGCACCCCTCCCGTTGTGCCGGCCATGTACCGCAACGGGAAGCCGGTTTTAGACGGCGGGCTCATCGACAACGTGCCGGTGGCGGCGCTCATGCCCCACGAGTTCCCGGCCCTGGTGCTGCTCACCCGGCGCTATCCGCCCCGGCTCTTGCAAGGCCATCGCGACCGTGTCTATTTGCAGCCCTCAAAGCCGGCGCCGGCCGGCAAGTGGGA
>CAZDRW010000230.1:0-5797 GCA_964507555.1 uncultured Desulfarculaceae bacterium | reverse complement strand
TGTTGTGCACGTCGTACATCTGGCTGATCTCGCGCCGGCGCTGATAAGCCGCCTGCCGCCAGCTGCGGTATTCCAACGCCCTTGCTAAAGCGTCGATCACCTCCTGGGCATTTTTAGGATAAGGCAGGTAATCCCAGGCACCTAGGCGGACGGCCCGCACTGCGCCGGGCACTGAGGGCGCAGGCGCTATCACCACCACTAAGGAATCGGGAAAAAGCTCTAAGAGGTGGACTATAAACTCGTCGCGCCGGCTTGGTTCGTGATCCTCAGTCAGAAACACCAGGTCGAAGTACACCTGCTCCACAACCTTGAGAGCCTCTTCCAAGCTGCCCGCGGTGCTGACTTCGCAGTCGCGCGACTTTAGGGCTTCGCCCCATTCCTTAGATAAGGCTTGGTTCTGTTCGGCCAGAAGCACCTGAATTTTTTTGGGATCAGGCTCCATGGACAAATAGTCCCCGCGTTTATGACCGTCATGGTTCCCGTCCTTGGGCTTAGGATAACGTTGGCAAGCTAACGTTCCGAAGCGGCCTGGCCATCCATGGCAGACCGCACCTGCGTCAGAATTTCGACGCCAAGTATATTAGTATGTAACTACAGATGTTTTTGCAATACATTTTCGTCGTCTAGACCGACTTAATCGACTTCGGCCGTTAACCGTAAGCAGGCCGCCGGCCCTGATGGCCTCTACCAAACCGGCCTCGGTTTTAGACGCCTCCCATCGGCAATTGGCTCGGTCATCACCACCCCTGCCAAGCCCTGAGCCTGGGCCGCAGGCAGCACTCCCCAGAATCCAAAACTGAACAGCCAGGCCAATGCCGGGAAGTATGTAGATGAAGATCGATGAGCATTATGGAAACGTACCAGCCAAACGGAGCAGGCGGTAAGGTTTGAGGCGAAAGCTAAAGGTTAATCATCTTCGCGGCGCGCGGCGATGCCCGAACGCTGAGCCAGCAGATAGCGGTAGGTTTCGGTAAGGAGCCGGGTCAAGTGGTTTCTTATGACGGGTTCCATCTCATCGAATTTAACGCTGGTCACTCCCCGCTCCCGGCCGCGCACATCGTAGGTTTTGCCTAGGCGAACCACTCTGCCGATTAGATTAAAGGACGTGTCACCGCTTATCAGGCTGAGCGCGATGCGCCGGCCCAATTCGAACTCCCGATCCTTGGGGTGGTGGAATTGGGCTCCGCCAATGGATAGGTCCATCAGACCTAACTCGAAATCCTCCGGCCTTAAGAACAGGCGCAGGTCGAGCTCCTCCGGGGGAATCAAGCGGTAGGCCATGCGCACAGTGCTTGGTTGCAAACGCTTGGGCGGGGCCACCACCACCACCGGCTCAATGACGCCTTCAGCCAACTCGTGCTCTCGTTTTACATCCAGGATAGTCGTGTGATATCCGACCCTGATCCAACGCCCGCCGGGCACATCGTGATAGCGGGAAAGAAAGGTAACCTGTACCTTGGTGCCCACCTGGGATTTAAGAATGGGCGGCGAGGGCAGGGCCAAATATAGCCGACCCTCATCATCCATATCCTCAATGATCGAGTGCCGGACTTCTATTTGGTCGGCTAACACATCGGTGTCCATGATCATCTCGACCTGCTGACGCAGACGGACGCTGGTTTCCAACAAGGTTTCCTGGTCGGGAAGAGGCTCGTCATAGCCGCGATGGCGTTCGAAAAGCTCCATGGGAGGCAAGATGACCTGCACCGGCGGCTTTTCGCCTGGCTTTATCTTGGCCGGTTTAATAGTTTCGTCCTGGAATTCATCAGAGGGCAAGGGGCCGTGATGCTCCTCGTAATCTTTTTCCCGCCGCTCGTCTCTGCGGGTCCTTCCGCTGGGCATTTTGGCGATGCGCATGACACTCCTCCCGCAATCGGGGCTTAACCGGGAGTTAATATTTAAATTTTAACAAAAATCCGCCGCCTTTTCCCCAAACTCTTGCCTTACGCCTGCAATAAACTACCCGCCCACGAGGGGCGGGTACATCCTAGCATTTAATCCGACACATTAGCTATTGCTTGGCCCGCGGCTGGCGCTTGCCGGCCTGGGGCTCTGGTTGGGGTGGAGGCTGCGCCCCGGAGGCCGCCGCCTGGCCAGCCACCTTGGAGGCCTTTGCCGATGACTTGCGCTGGGCCAACAGTTCTCCTATGCGCGCCGCCTGCTCGGGCTTTAGGTTACTCATGACCTTGCCGGCCTGGCGAGCCTGCATCAGAGAGAAAATTTCCACCGCCATTTGATCGTCCAGCTTTTCCACCACCGCGGCAGCTGCCGGACCCCGCATATTGGACAGCACCTTCACCAGCCTCTGGACGCGCTCGCGGCGCTGCTTTTTCTCGGTGGTGATGAGTTGGTTCAGCGCCTCCTGCACTTTCTTAAGTTCAGCGATACGCTGGTTGACTTCCCTCCGCAGTTTTTCCAGCTCAATACGCTCCACTGCCAAGCGGGCTTCTTCCTGGCTCATTTCAGCCCGCTTCTGCTCAATTAGCTTCATGAGGGTGGGATCGTACTCCGGCGCCTTGGTGGCGGTGGTTTTGGCTTCCTCGTAATCTTGGTCGGTCTTACCGGCGTCTTTGGCCGCTTGCTGACGTTTGGACACCGCCGCAGCGGCTCCGGCCATGCCCTCGCCTTCTTTTGCCTTTTCCTTTTTTTCTTCGCCCTTTTTCGCGTCTTTGGCGGCTTTGTCTTCGGCCTTGGCCTCCTGGGCCTGCACGGGTTGGGGGCCGGGTGTGGCCAGGGGGCCCGCCAGCACCAGGGCCAATACCAGCGCCGTAAGCTTGATAACCAGGCCCATGGTTAGAAGAGTCTGCGCCCGAGGTTTGGAAATGGTCATGAGGTCTGTCTCCTCAAAAAGCCAGCCACCGCGGCTTCGTCGATAAGCCTTTGCTCGGCCATCAGTTGCTCGTAATCATAACGCCGGCGATGGCGTTCCTTAAGCGTTTCCAAAACCAGCCGGTTCTTACGCGCCTCCATGAGCTTTTTGCGCGATTGATGGGTTGCGGCCTGCAAGCGCGGCAGTCGGGCTTGCTCGCGCATGGCTTGCAGGCGCAGCACCGTGGAGTACTCGTTGGCCAATTGGAACTCCGGGGCGCTCATACCCTTCACACCCATGTCGGTGATCCTGGCCCTGGCCCTGTGGTGCTCCTTATCCAGCCAGGCAATGTGTTCCTGGCACTCGCGCTCGGCCTTGATGTGCACCGCGAAATCGTTAAGCGCCAGCTCTTCCAAGTGGGCGCGGTGGTCTAAAACCGATTGCAGGCGGAACTTGAAGGCCATGGCTTAGCCTTCCCCCACTAGACTCACCAATTGCCGGCGGCTGGCTTCCAAATCAACGCCTTCATCCAGGGCCTGACACAGGAATCCGTTGATGCTGTCCATGAGGCGTATGGCAAGGTCGATGGTGGGGTTGGCGCCTTGGGAATAGGCCCCGATGTTGATCAGGTCCTCGTTGCGGCGATAGGCCGCCACCAATTCGGCCAGCCGACGGGAGGCCTTGAGCACCTCGGGAGGATTCACTTCCGGCATAAGACGGCTCACCGAACCCATGAGTTCCACGGCGGGATAATGGCCCCGGTCGGCCAATTCGCGGGTTAGCACCACGTGGCCGTCTAAAATGGAGCGCATGGCGTCGGCCACCGGCTCGGTCACGTCGTCGCCCTCCACCAAAACCGAATAGATACCGGTTATGGAGCCCTCGTTTTCAGTGGTGCCAGCCCTCTCCAAAAGCCTGGGCAGTTGGGCGAACACGCTGGGGGTGTAACCCTTGGTAGTGGGCGGCTCACCCACTGACAGGCCCACCTCGCGGGCAGCCAGGGCGAAACGGGTGACCGAATCCATCATCAGCATCACGTCGTGGCCCTGATCGCGGAAATACTCGGCCACGCTGTGCGCCAGGTAGGCGGCCCGCATGCGCACCAGGGCCGGCTGGTCGCTGGTGGCCACCACCACCACCGAGCGTTGCATGCCCTCCTCGCCCAGATCGCGCTCCATGAACTCGCGCACCTCGCGGCCACGCTCACCCACCAAGGCGATGACATTGACATCGGCCGCCGTGTGGCGGGCTATCATGCCCAACAGCGAACTCTTGCCCACGCCGGAACCGGCGAAGATGCCGATGCGTTGGCCTTTGCCCAGGGTGAGCATGGCGTTTATCACCCGCACGCCCACATCCACCGGCTCCTTAATACGACGGCGGTGCACGGCGGGAGGAGGATCGTTATATAGGGGATACAAAGCCTGGTAGTCCGGCTCGGGGCCGCCGTCGGCCGCCTGGCCCAAGCCGTCGATAACCCGGCCCAAAAGGCCGGGCCCCACCCGCACCATGGACTCGCTGCCAGCCGAAGATACGGGGCAGCCGGGACGCAGGCCCCGGGTCTCGGCGTAGGGCATCACCAGCATGCCACTTCCCTTGAACCCCACCACCTCTGCCAATACCAGGGCTTCTTCGGTATGCAGGTATACGCCCGCGCCCACCGGCAGATTGATCCCCTGGGCCTCGGCCACCAAACCCACCACCTGAGTGATCTTGCCCATTACCACCAGCGGATCCGCTGGCGCCACAGCCTCGAAATAGCGGGAAAGGTGGCTTGGCATCACCACTCCTCGATTTCCGGCGATTCCGGGGCGGCGCCGGGCTCGGCAAAGGAATCCGCGGCCATGTCGCCGGGAGCGGCTTCTTCCGCGGGCTGGGTCTGCTTCTTCTCCTCCAGCACCGGGGTCAAATCCAACGGCGCGTTACCCTTAAGCGTTTCCACCAAAGCCTTGAACACTCGCCTGCGTCTGGTGTCCATGGTGGCGTCGACCCTGGCATTGGGGGTTTCCACCACGCATTCTCCCGGCTTCAGCGCAGGATCGGGCAGCAAATTAAGGCGCCCCAACTCGGTGAAGGTTTTTAGCAGTTCGGGACGGAACTCCTCGATGCTGCTCAAGTCCTTCTGGCTCAGCCGCACCGTCACCCGTTCGAAATCCAAAAGACGGCTCACCGCTTCCCGCACCACCTGCTTGATTACCCCGGCCGGCACCGCATCGGGCGTGGCGAAGACCCGGTCGCATACAGCCTGTACCAAGCCGATAATCTCGCCTTCCAGGCCGCCCATCACCTCGGCCCGGGCGTTGTCCAGCTTGGTTAGCGCGCGGCCCAAGTTATCCGCGGCGGCATGCACCAAGGCTTTGGCCGCGTTCAGGCCCTCCTCGTGCCCCTGCTGATAGCCCTCCTCGTAGGCTTGGTTGCGGATGCCATCGGCTTGGGATTGGGCCTCGGCCACCTTGGCGGCCGATTCCTGCTCGGCCTTTTCTATGATCTCCTTGGCCTGGTGCTGGGCACGGTCGCGAGGATCTTCCTGGCGGCCGCCGTAAACCAAAAGCCGAAAACCTCCCTCCTCTTCCTCGATGTGCTGTTGCACCGGGCGTTTGTCCGGCGACATCTCTTCCAGCTGGAAGGATCGCGGCTCCAGTTTCGGGTTGAGCTGACCCTTGGCATCCCACACCTGGGAATCCCGCTCAGACAAGCTGATCCTCCCCGCCCTTGCCGCCTATCACGATCTTGCCTTCTTTTTCCAGACGCCGCGCGATCTGGATGATCTTTTGCTGGGCTTGCTCCACCTCCGACAGCCTCACCGGACCCATGACCTCCAGGTCCTCCTGGATCATGGCCGAGGCACGCTCGGAGACGTTGCCCAGAATCTTGGTTCTCATCTGGTCGGAGGCGGTCTTGAGGGCCACGGTGAGATCCTCGTTGCGCACCTCCTTCAAAAGACTGCGGATGCCGCGGTCGTCCACATTGACCAGATCCTCGAACACG
>CAZDRW010000229.1:0-5827 GCA_964507555.1 uncultured Desulfarculaceae bacterium | reverse complement strand
GTCGGCCTTTGCGCTTTTCCCCTGGTTGAGAAACTGGGCGTCATCTTCGGGCAAGGAAGGATTGATGTTCATGCCCGAGCCGATTTCAAAACCTGCCATGGTGGTGAGCCTGGGACGGATGTTGAGATACCAGTGTAAATGCGGTTCTCCGCGGTGATGACGCGCCGCGGTGTTAATGACAAGGTTGTAGTCGGGGTCATCCATGAGCGCGGAAAGCCTTCCCAACAGGTCATGCAGCACAATGGTGAGATCATGCAACTCATCTTGGCTGGCGTCGCCGAAGTCGGCAGCGTGGCGCTTGGGCATTACTCTCATTTCCATGGGCACGCGGGCCGCGTATGGCACGAAGGCGGCGAGGTGTTTGGTCTCTTTGAGCAGACGCACGCCCTGTTTTCTTTCCTCTGCCAGAATATCGCAATATACGCACCTGCCCATTTGGTCCCAGTAGCGCTGGGCTTCGGCCTCCCGCAAACGTATCATCGCCGGCACCACCGGAGTGCTCACCAATTGGGAATGGGGGTGGATGAGAGAAGTGCCCGCTCTTGAGCCGTGGTTGCGAAAAAGGATGGTCATCATGCTGTGATCGACTTCAGCGTTGGCCAGATAGCGCAGATGGTAGGTATCCACCACTGCACGCAGTTCACGGAGGTCCATGCTGGCCAGATCTAGGTCGTGCCGTGGGTTTTCGATGATGACCTCGTGGCGACCGTATCCATCCATGCTAACGCTTAGGCCCTCGTCGTAGCGGTCAGTTGAGCCCTCGGGCACCAAGGCGGGAAATTTGTTTGGTGTAACTCGGGTCAACCAGCTGTGCTTATTTGGGCCGGGCGACTCATACAATATTTCACCGAGCTGATGCTCATTTCCCGGGCAAAACGGGCAATTCGCTTCTAATCGAGGCAGATCGCGAGGCGGGCCGGATTTCTGCTTTAGGTCATGAGGGCGCATGGCGCGGGCTCTGGAATAGATGACCCACTCTCTGGTGACCCGGTCAAGTCTTATCTGAGTATTTTTGCGCATGCTATCTTTAAGCCCCGTCAATAATCAGTATTCCTTTGTACGTGCAATTACGAAAGAAATCATATTCTGGCGATCATTATATGGCATACCTATAAATTATTTTATAATTCTAATTTATATGAAATACTTTTTATTGGTTAATTTCTTCTAAGGAAATTTCTAACCTACTAACCGGAATGGACTGTTCAACTTTCGAAAAGTTTAAGAATTTTCCTGAGCAATTATTAATAATCTTTGCGGATGTTTATCAAGAACGAGAGCAGCTAATATCTACAAACAGGACCGATAATAGCAGAAAACCGGCTCTGCAGCGCAATAAACGTGAGTTTCGCGAGGCAGGCGGGCACCAGGGCGCGGACGGCAAGGTGCGATGTCAATCGAGCTTCGCAATTCAAAAGCACGACGCTTCCAATTTGCATTATGTCCTCAACCTTCCCGGGAATGATGATCTTAAATCTTCCGCCACGCGGGCCCCAATAATGCTTTGCATATATAAAGACTTGCCCCAGAAATTTGAAATAGCGCGATGGTAATCTACAAAAAGGCACTAATAGTGGATGACGATCGGATCGCCATATTGACTTTGGAGCGTCTGTTGGGCGATCTCGACTTTAAGGTAAGCTCGGCAAAAAACGGGCACGATGCATGGACGATTCTGTTGGAGGAACATCCGTTCTTGATCATTCTGGATTGGGTGATGCCCATTGTAGACGGGTTGGAATTGTGCAAGCGCATACGCGCCGCACATGAGGGCTTTGAGAGAAAACCATACATAATAGCTCTATCTTCCAAAGACGATGGCGCGCACAAGGCTCAATTCCTGGCGGCCGGCGCCGATGATTATGTCACCAAGCCGTTTGACCGGCTGGAGCTGACCGCCAGAATAGAAGCCGGTTGGCGGCGGCTGGTGTGGGAGGAAGAAACGCTGGCCAGGCAAAGGGAGACATGCTGATATAATGCCTAAAAAAGTATTTCAGCATGTGGTTTTGGGATGTCGACAAGTGGTGAAAGCGTAAAAGAGCATCTTAGGCCGAATTTCAATCGTTCGATCACGCTGGATTTCCAGGGTGCAAAACTTTCTTCAGACTCTGGCTTTCTTTTGCTGCGCGAGCTTGATCAAGTGAAACGCGGCTACTGCCGCATAATCTCGGCTTATTCCAACCGCATGACCGGCAAGAGCCGGGGATCAGGGGGAGGTGTCTGCATGGCCAATCAAGAATCCGGAGGAAAACACCTATCATTATCTGAATTTTCGATCGCGCTGAAATCCAATGAGGCGATCTGGAGACAATATGAGTGGGGGGACATGCGGGTAGGTTATGAAACCTATCTGTCGGATTTTGAAGATACCGAACTGCTCAAAGGCCTGCCGAATAACATGTGCCCATGCCCCCACTGGGGCTACCTCATAGCGGGACGCATGACGGTTCGCTATGCTGATCACGAAGAGGTGGTCAAGGCCGGCGAGGTGTATTACATGGCTCCAGGCCATACCATGGCCGCCGAAGCCGGCACTGTGCTTATCGAGTTCAGCCCAAAAGAAGAATTTAGAAAATTGACCGAGATGGCGGAAAAGAACTTTGCGAAAATGCAGAAGAAGGATACCTAGTCTTTTTGCCCCATGCGCCGGGAGAGCACCAAGGAGGGGCGCCCGGGTTGCTGGCGCTGCGGCGGGATTTTCCACGTTAAAACCATTTTAGGTAAAGGCCGCGGTGCTTGGCACGGGCTGACCTTAACCAGCCGATTGACCGAGGACAGTGAACTGGCTTACTATGCACAAAATACAGGCGATTGCGATTCTTGCCGGGGTTTGAGCGAGAAATTGCCTCAAAAATTGGTAGCGAGGCCTTTGGATACCACCTGGATGAGCCCCAAAGGTTCATCAGAATGGTCGGAGGGCCTGAAAATGAATGGGCGCGGCGACTGCCGCATAATCTCGGCTAAGATTAAGTTGAAGGGTTGCGTATTATGATTAAAATGATTTGCGCGGTTTTGTTGGCCCTAAGCTTATTGACCGTTCTGGGCGCCGCCCAGGCCTGGGCCAAATGCGGCAATACCGAAGTGACTTGCTGGGGACCACACCCCGACACCAAAGAACACAACGTGTTTGCAGGAAAAATCACGGTGGAAGCTTGTTACTCAGCTTCAGACGCTTCGTGCCCACCATGTGCGGGTATGTGCAGTCTTCAGGCCGTGTGCAACGCCGCCTACCCCGTGACTTGTAAAGGCAAATGCTGGCTTTGGTGGCATGGCAACAAAACCGGCGCCACCGGCTGGTGCCGTGGCGATGGTACCTGGCGGCCGCCTTACTAGCGCGCGTTGTCGCCAAGCGGCATAGTCCCAGTTAAAACCATTTTAGGTAAAGGCCATGGCGGATGATAATATTTTTGCGGAGAGCGAAGCCCTAGGCCGGGTGGCTGATGACCGGGAATTGTTCAAAGAGATATTCAAGGCATTCGCTCAGGATCTGCCCCTGCAGATCAAAAAGCTGAGAAACGCCCTGGCCAAAAAAGACGTGCAAGCGGCAGAAAACACTGCCCACACCATCAAGGGCGCCATGGCCAATCTTTCAGCCATAAGGGGCTGTGCCGCGGCACGCGCCATTGAAGAGTCTGTTAAAAAAGGTGAGTTGCAGAGGGCCGGAAAACTGACCGACGAGCTGGAGCGGGAGGTTGCTTCGCTAATCAAGCTAGTCAAGGAGCGCGGCCTTTCATAAGCAGGCAGGCGCGCCGGAATCCTATCCCCTTAGCCATGTCTGTCTCTATTACTGCTCTAAAGAAGTAAGCCCGTTCTTGATCGCAATGCGTGTCAAATCGGCCACGTTCTTCGCCTTCAGCTTTTGCATTATATTGCGGCGATGAGTATAGACCGTTTTGGAACTAATGCAGAGACGTTCGGCGATCTCTTTGGACCTTTTGGCCTCGGCGATCATCTGCAGGATCTCCCTTTCGCGCGAGGTTAAAATTTGCAATTCCGAGTCGCCTTCCTTGACTGGTCCGGTATTGAGTTGGCTTACCAACACGTCAGCCACTTGGGGAGAAATGTAGCTGCCGCCTTCCAGCACTCGCGTTATGGCCCCCTGCAATTCATCAAACGAGCAGTTTTTTAAAAGATAGCCCGAGGCGCCGGCCTTGAGCATTTTGACCACGTATTTCTCGTCAGTATGCATGGATAATGCGATCACCTTGGTGTTGGCGCACTCATTTTTGATGCGGCGGGTGGCTTCAATCCCGTTCAAGTCCGGCATGGTCACATCCATGAGCACCAAATCAGGCGCATGCTTTATGGCCAGCTTGACCGCCTCCCTGCCGCTGGAAGCCTCGTCTACGACCTTCAGGTCGGTTTTTTTCTCCAATAGGCTACGCAGTGCCTGGCGCATTACGTGATGATCGTCAGCTAATAGCACTCTGGCCAGCATCTGGCCCTCCTTTTCCCGCGACAGCAACTACTAAAAAACAGGGAAATTAATTGTTGATTCATACAACCTTGGCGCCGTCATAATTATCCTGCGAAAGATTATACTTCTGCTGCGTCGTGATGATACATAGATGCGGCAAATTACTTAGAATGTGATCGGATAAGTAGGATACACATACGGAAATATACTAGCAGATCGCCCCGAATTTGCATATGCGAATTCGCAGCTTTGGAAAACTTACGATGAGCCATGAAAGCATCAAAGGTATGGCTGTGAATTATGAGAACTTATACATAAAAAGCTTATCTCAAAAAAGTACTAAAGTTATGCTTGGCGCTTCGCAAGAACTGGGCAAAACCACTTTAGAAAGAACTGCTCAAACCCGGCGGAGCGCACCCTGCATGCCTAAACTGGCGCCTTGAGAATGCTGCCGGTTATCGGCCTCATACCGCTCTATGGGGGGGCCCTGGCCAAACCCAGCAGTCGGCCTCGGGCAGATAGACCATTTCCAGGGTTTGCGGAGAGCGCTGCCTGAATCCCCAATTTTTCGCAGCGGTGCTTTTATGAAAAAAGACATGACTCATGATTACACCTCGCCCTGCCAAACTGTACCGTCATTCTCTTCCACGATAATCGCGCCATTGGGGCACTGCCGGGCTATATTTCGCATTTTAGTTTCCAGGGCCAGAGGCACTTCCCGATGAGTCACCATTGCCTGTTTACTGCCTTCGCGGAAGCGGAAGATCCGCGGGTCCTCGATGACGCATATGCCGGCGCCCACGCATTTCCTTGTGTCTATGTCGATTCTCATGCCTATCTCCCCTGGTTTTCCGGCCCATGACCGTTAAATGCATGGCGCGTTTTTCAAAGGATCATTCATGCCGCCTGTAATCACCATAAATAGGGGGAGGAGTTATGATGGATCCATTTTGCACCATTTCTGACAGCATCTAGTCAAATAACAAGCCGCTGACCCCGGTTCGGGATTAGCGGTCAGAGTTTTTTCGACTCGCTGGTTAATAATAATTATGCATACATTTCGAAATTGCTCACGAATTGTCCGACCTGGACCCCTAGATATACGCAGTGCACCCCGTTAATGCAGGCCTCGGCATCTTTAACATTTAAAAGCGTATGCATCCGGTGGTCGCCCTTGCTTAGCTTGACGACCCAGTAGCCCTTATCCTCCTTTAATTCTAAATCTAATTCCAGGTTGTGCTTCTTAATCTCTGGATACATTTCGCGGAGTTTTGCTGCCAGGTCCTCTTTGGAAACCGTATTCATGATCAAAAATCTCCTTTGGGTGGAATAATATAAATACCTTATATAATCAGGCCACTGCCGCTAATACCGATGATGCGATGAATGAATTATTAACTTGTTGATCTT
>CAZDRW010000228.1:4502-5829 GCA_964507555.1 uncultured Desulfarculaceae bacterium | reverse complement strand
CACAACGCCGAGCTGTTGCGGTGCATGATGACGTAGAAAAGAGCCAGGAGCGCGCCGGCCATGAGGGCGCCGAACAGCATGTTCAGGCCGACGCCGATTGGATAGGCGGCCAGGAAGCCAAGCCCAGCCACCTTGATCGCCTGGATCACGGTGAGGTTGATCACTTCTAGGATGAAGTTGATCCGGGCCCCGGCTTTGGGCGTGTTGCGAAAATTCTTGAAGATGAAGCGGGACATGCCCAGGCATTCGCGGACGTTGCTGCGCGCCCACCTTAAGAACATCTTGCACAGGTTCTGATAGGTGGTGGGCACCTCGGTATAAACCAGCGCGTTGCGCTGGAACGATACGTGATAGCCGTTTTGCAGGATCAGGTTGGTCAGGGCCCGGTCCTCGCCGATGTTGGCCGGTTTGCCCATGAAGGTCTGCCGCAACCAACCCTCCAACACCGGCAGGACCGCTTCGTCCCGGTAGGCGCTCAGGGCGCCGGGGGTGCAGATCACGGTGTTGACCCTGCTCTGGCTGGCCCGGATGAAATCGAAGCTGAAGGTGAACGACACCTCCATCATGCGCGGAATGAGACCTTGCCTGCGGTTCAGCACCCGCACGTTGCCGGCCACGGCGCCTAATTTGCGGTCGCGGGCAAGGGGGCTCACCAGGTTGCGTACGGTGTCCGGGAGCACCATGGAGTCGCTGTCGATGGTCACGAACAGTTCGCTGGAGCCGCGTTTGAAACCTTCATACAGAGCAAAGCGCTTGCCCATGTTCCTGGGCTGGCGGACCAGCATGATGCGCTCCGGTGCTTCCGCGTGGGCGCGCTGCATCCAAAGCCAGGTGTCGTCCTTGCTGCCGTCGTCGATGGCGATGATCCGCAGCCGATCCGCCGGGTAGTCGCTGGCCAGAACGCTGCGCAGGGCCTCGGCCACCTGGCGCCCCTCGTTGTAGGCGGGCACGATCACCGTGACCGCAGGCAGTTCGGCATCAGCGCAGGGCGGGGTGGGGCGGTAGGTGCTGGTCAGGTAAATGCGCCAAACCAGCGCCGTCAGGTTTGCGGTCACCAGTAGCGAACCCAGAACCAAGATCGGCCTGGCCCATTGCATAAGCCACAGGTAATCAAAGGCGGCGCCTAATTCGTCCTTGCCCCGGAAAACAAGCAATGCCAAAAAAAAGGCGCCCGCCACAATGAGGCACTTCAATAAAAAGATGCCTTTGGAACTGGCGTGGTGCGGATCACTAATGACTAAGCCCTGCGACATAATTCCAACTCCCTGGCCGAGATGGGACAACCCACTGCTGGTTATAAGGCCAAGCAGTAAAACGCGGGACGGCG
>CAZDRW010000228.1:0-4492 GCA_964507555.1 uncultured Desulfarculaceae bacterium | reverse complement strand
TGCATAAAAATAAGCGGCTGATCCGGAAAGGAATCCGCGTCCAGCCGCATGATGAACCGAAGTATATCACCGCGTCTGGGAAGACGACATCGGGGGTGATGCGATTTTGGCAAGTATTAGCGCACAAGCGCTCAGGGGTTAAAATAGTCAATAGCTTGGAATTATTAACTAATACAATTAAAACCATATTGGTAGGTATTTATGGGATAAAAATAATTTTGCGATTGCTGGTTCGATTCATTGAAAAACCGTCCCTAACGGCCCCGCTTTTACCCCAATGCGGATTCATGGTATAAATTCAAATTGCACCGGAAGTTGCCTGAAAAAGTAAAGTTTTGTAAAGATTATGATTATCGGCGTGGGTCTGGACATAGCTCAGGTGGAGCGGGTGGAGCGGGCCTGGCAAAGGTTCGGCGAGCGCTTTATCCAGCGCTGTTTCACCGAAGCCGAGGCGGCCGAGGCCCTGGCCAGGGCCAATCCCGCCCAGGCCTTGGCCATGCGCTTTGCGGCCAAGGAGGCCTTTTCCAAGGCGATCGGCCTGGGCATGCGGGGTTTAGCCTGGCGCGAGATCGAAGTGGTGCACGATGAGCGCGGCAAGCCATCGCTTTTGCTGCACGGCCGGGCCAGCCGCTTGCTAAAAGACCAGGGAGCAACCAACTGCTTTGTCAGCCTCTCCGACGACGGCGGCTTGGCCGCGGCGGTGGTGGTGCTGGAAAAATCATAAAAAGGAAAGAGCCATGCTTTTGGTGACAGCCGAGCAGATGAGGGAAGCCGACCGCCAGACCATCGAGGACATCGGCATCCCCGGCATGGTGCTCATGGAAAACGCGGCCCAAGGCGCGGCCAAGGTGATTATGGAGGCGGTGGAGGACGTGGTTCTCCTGGACTTGGCGGTTTTTTGCGGGCGGGGCAACAACGGCGGCGACGGCCTGGCCATTGCCCGCATCCTGGCCAACCGGGGAGCCCGGGCCACGGTTTACCTTTTCGCCAAGAAGAAAGACCTCACTGGCGACGCGGCCGCCAACCTGGCCATAGCCCTGGCCTGCGGCGTGGAAGTGGAGGAGGTTCCCGGCGACAAGGCGTTCGAAAAGTATGAGGCGGCCATGGCCGGGCACGAGCTGTACGTGGACGCGCTTCTGGGCACCGGCCTCAATTCGCCGGTCAAGGGGCGCTATGCGGCGGCCATCGAGCTGTTGAACAGCCTGGGGCGTCCGATTCTGGCGGTGGACATCCCCAGCGGACTCAGCGCCGACACCGGCCGGCCCCTGGGCTTGGCGGTGATGGCCGATTGGACCGCCACCTTCGGGCTTTTGAAGCAGGGCTTGATGCTGGAGGCCGGCGAATACGTGGGCGAGCTTAACCTGGTGGACATCTCCATTCCGCCCCGGGTGGTGGAGAGCCTGGGCGCCATGGCCTACCTGCTGGAGCCCGAGCTGATCGCGGCCATGCTGAACCCGCGCCCGGATGACGCGCACAAGGGCTCTTTTGGCCATCTCTTGATCGTGGGCGGCAGCCTGGGCAAGTCCGGCGCGCCCTGCCTGGCGGCGATCGGCGGCCAGCGCGCCGGGGCGGGCCTGATCACCGTGGCTTTGCCCCAGGGGCTTAACCAGGTGGCCGAGGTGAAATTGACCGCGGCCATGAGCCAGCCCCTGCCCGAGACCAGCGAGGGCTCGCTGGCCAAGGCGGCCTTGCCGGTGCTGTTGGACATGTCCGCCGAGCGCGGCGCCCTGGTGCTGGGGCCGGGCCTGGGGCGGCATGACGAGAGCGCCGAACTGGCCCGCGAACTGGCCGCCCAGGTGAGAATACCGCTTCTCATCGACGCCGACGGGCTGAACGCCTTGGCCGGTCATCTGGAAAATTTCAGATTTGCCAGCCACGACGTGGTGCTGACCCCCCATCCCGGCGAGGCGGCCCGGCTTTTGGGCTGCACCACGGCCGAGGTGCAGGAGGACCGGCCGGCCGCGGCCCGCCGCCTGGCCGACTTGAGCGGCGCGGTGGTGGTGCTGAAGGGCGCGCGCAGCGTGATCGCCCAGCCCACCGGCCAGATATGGATCAATCCCACCGGCAACACCCTACTGGCCTCGGGCGGCAGCGGCGACGTGCTGGCCGGCTTGATCGGAGGCCTTTTGGCCCAGGGCTGCGACGCCCTGGCCGCGGCCTGCGCCGGAGTTTTCGTGCACGGCCTGGCCGCGGACCTGGCCTCCCGGGATTTCGGCCGGCGCGGCATGGCCGCCGAGGAGTTGGCGGATTACTTGCCCGAGGCCTTCGCCGTCTTGGAATCTGGAGAGGGTTGCAGTGAGGAAGACCAGCCGGATGAATCAGCTTGAGGCTTGCGCGGAAACCCGGGCGATGGTAAATCCTGCAAATGAGCGCGCTGAACTGGCGCTGGCCTTAAAGGACGAGGAAGCAACCCTTGCTTTGGGCCGCGTGCTGGGGCGGACGCTGGCGGCGGGCGACGTGGTGCTCCTCACCGGCGAATTGGGCGCAGGCAAGACAGTGCTGGCCCGGGGCCTGGCCCGGGGCCTGGGAGTGGGGCCGGAATACACCATATCCTCGCCCAGCTTCACCTTGCTAAACGTTTACCCCGGGCGCGTCAGGTTCTACCACGCCGACCTCTACCGGCTGGAACCGGGCGAGGCCCTGGATTTGGAGCTTTTGGAAGAGGCGGCAGACGGTGTCCTGGCCGTGGAATGGGCCGAGCGCCTGGCCGAAACCTGGCCAGCGGCAAGCCTTGTGGTGGAGCTGGCCCTGGCTGAAGGCGACAGGCGGCGAGCGCGGCTCAAGGGGCCGGTTGAATTTATGGAGCGCATAAAGCGCATGATGGCTAACGCAAAGTAGGCTCTGGCATATGGCGCTCATTGTCCAGAAATACGGCGGCACCTCGGTGGGCAGCATCGAGCGCATCCGGTGCGTGGCCAAAAAGGTCAAGGTCCTGGCCGATGAGGGCAACCAACTGGTGGTGGTGCTTTCGGCCATGGCCGGCGAGACCGACCGGCTCCTCAAACTGGCGCAGGCGGTGCATCCCGATCCCGACGAGCGCGAGCTGGACGTGCTTTTGGCCACCGGCGAACAGCAGTCGGTGGCGCTTTTTTCCATTGCGGCCCACGCTATGGGCCTGGACGCCCATTCGCTCCTGGGCTTTCAGGCCGGGCTTTTGACCAACCAGCGCTACGGCAGGGCCCGCATAGAATTGGTGGACGCGCTCCGAGTGCACGAGCTTCTGGGCGAGGGCAAGGTGGTGGTGGTGGCCGGATTTCAGGGGGTGGATGAGGATACCGGCGATTTGACCACCCTGGGCCGGGGCGGATCGGACACCACGGCCGTGGCCATGGCTGCGGCCCTCAAGGCCGATGTCTGCGAGATCTACACCGATGTGGAAGGCGTATACACCACCGATCCCAACATCGTGCCTGAGGCCCGCAAGCTGAAGCAAATATCATACGAAGAGATGCTGGAGATGGCCTCCTTGGGGGCCAAGGTGTTGGACATCCGTTCGGTGGAGTTCGCCGCCAAGTTCGGCGTGAGGATTCATGTCCGCTCCACTTTCAGCGACAGGGAGGGCACCATGGTGGTTCCCGAGGAACAAATCCAGGAACGGCTCATCATCAGCGGCGTGGCCTACAACAAGAACGAGGCCCGCATCACCATAAAGGGCGTGCCCGATCAGCCGGGCGTGGCCCACAAGGTCTTCACTCCAATCTCCGACGTCGGCATCGTGGTTGACGTGATCATCCAGAATACCGGCGTGGACGGCTCGACCGATCTTACCTTCACCGTGCCCAAGACCGACTACAAGAAGGCCATGGGGCTGCTTGCCACGGTGAGCCGGGAGATTGGCGCCAAGGAGGTTCTCGGCGATCCCAACATCGCCAAAGTATCAATTATCGGCATCGGCATGCGCAACCATGCTGGTGTGGCCACCAAGATGTTTGGCGCCTTGGCAAAAGAGGGCATCAACATCCAGACCATTAATACGAGCGAGATCAAGGTATCCTGCGTGATCGACGAGAAATACACGGAGCTTGCGGTGCGGACCCTGCACAAAGCCTTCGGTTTAGCCGAAGGACTGGAGCCCGCGTCCGAGGATATCTAGACCTAAGGCCACACTCCACGAGCTGGATCAAAACCCAGCGGCATAAGCGGTTTGCATCAGCGGACGGGACCGGTCCAGCCTTTAAGAGGACCCGGCCAGTCCGGCAAAGGGAGTGTTTCAAGATGGCAAAACCTAAAGTACAGCTTTACGACACCACCTTACGCGACGGCACTCAAGCCGAGGGCTTTTCGCTCTCGGTGGATGACAAGTTAAAGGTGCTCAGCGCCCTGGACGGCCTGGGCATGCATTATATCGAGGGCGGCTGGCCGGGCTCCAACCCCCGCGACGAGGAGTTCTTCCAGCGCGCCAAGCAGATCAAGCTGAAAAACAGCGCCTTGGTGGCCTTCGGCTCCACCCATCATCCCAAGAAAAAGCCCGGCGACGACGCCAACCTGGCGG
>CAZDRW010000227.1:0-5913 GCA_964507555.1 uncultured Desulfarculaceae bacterium | reverse complement strand
GCTCGGCCTGCACGGCCAGCTTGCCCCCCACAAAGGACTTGCCCTGCATCTTCCAGGCCCGCGAGGAGCGCTGGATGACCTCCAGCTCCATGATGAGCTGGTCGCCGGGAACCACCGGGCGGCGGAATTTAACCTTGTCCATGCCCATGAAGTAGATGAGCCTACCCTTGGCCTCGGGCACTGCGTGATAGGCCAGGATGCCGCCGGTCTGGGCCATGGCTTCAATGATCAAAACCCCAGGCATGACCGGCGCGCCCGGGAAGTGACCCTGAAAAAACGCCTCGTTCATGGTCACGTTCTTTAGGCCCACCACCCGCTCGCCAGGCACCAGTTCCACAATGCGATCCACCAAGAGAAACGGATAGCGGTGAGGAATCAGATTGACTATCGCCGCGATGTCCATCACAGGGTCGGCCATGGCATCTCCTTAATCATCTTGCGAGCCGCCAGATTTTCGGGCCTGTTGTTTCTCCAGCGCCTTGAGGCGGTCGAATAACTCGGGCAGGCGCTTGATGAGCCCGCTGGTGCGCAGCCACAACCTGTGCGGCATGGCGGGCGTACCGCCCAATATCTCTCCTGCGGGCACTGATTTGGTGATGCCGGTCTGGCCCGCCGCCTGCACGTTGTCGCCGATCTCCAGGTGCCCGGCCACGCCGACCTGGCCGCCCAAGGTGACGTGCTTGCCGATCTTGGTGGAGCCGCTGATGCCCACCTGGGCCACCAGCAGGGTGTTCTCGCCCACCACGCAGTTGTGGGCGACGTGCACCATGTTGTCGGTCTTGACCCCGCTTTTGATCCAGGTGCGTCCCAGGGCCGCCCGGTCAACGGTGCACTGGGCGCCGATCTCCACATCGTCGTCTATCTGCACGATCCCCAGCTGGGGGATCTTGAAGTAGCCTTGGCCATCGGGGGCGAAACCGTAGCCATCAGCTCCGATCACGCTGCCGCCGTGGATGATGCAGCGCCGGCCCACCTTGCAGCCGTGGTAAAGGGTGACGTTGGGGTGGAGCACCGTATCGTCGCCCACCTCGGCGCCCGCGCCCACGTGGACCCCGGAATGCAGCACCACCCGAGCGCCCAGCTTGGCCCCCGGCCCCACGTAAGCCAGGGCGTGCACCGTGACATCCGGCGACACCTCCGCGGTCTCATCCACAAAAGCCCGGGGATGCACCCCGCCGGCCTCATAGGGCCTATGCGAGGCCGCCGTCAGCACCTTGGCGTAGGCCAGGTAGGGATCGTCCACCCGGATCACGGCCAGACCTTCCGGCACCTTCTGATCCCGGCTCACCAACACCACGCCGGCCTTGCACGCAGGCAAGGCCTTGGCATAGCGCGGGTTGGCCAGAAAAGCCACCTCCTGGGGACCGGCCTCCTCGATGCCCTTCAGGCCCGAGACCTCGCGTTCCGGAGGGCCTTCCAAGCTGCCGCCCACCATGGCGGCCAACTGGGTCAAGGTTGCCTTCATGACACCAGCCTAGGGATTGACCTTGTCGTAGGCCGCGATCACCTGCTGGGTGACGTCCGCGCTGTTGGGCGCATAAAGCACGGCCCGGGTCTCGGTAATCAGAGCGTAGCCGCCCTTCTTGCCGAGGTCCTCGATTATGCCCTTCATCTTTTGCAGGATCGGCTTAAAGGCCTCGCGCTGGGCCTCGTTCATGTCCTGGCTGGCGTCGCGCTGGCGGTCCTGGAACTGGCGCACCAAACGCTCGAGATCGCGCTGCTTGGCCAGCTTGGCCTCGGGCTTCAAGAGCATGGCGGAGTTTTCCAGTTCCTTTTGCAGCTTCTGGACCTCCTCCCGCGTGCTCTTAAGTTCCTTTTCGTACTTCTCGAATTTGCGTTTCAGCTCGGCCTGGGCGCGTTTGCCCGCCTTGGTCTTGTTGATCGCCTGCTCCATGTCCACCACGCCGATCTTAGGCTGGGCGTAGGCCAGCGAAGGCAATGCCACCAAGGCGGTCATCAGGCAGGCCAGGAATATCAAAGACGCTTTTTTCGTCATGCTGAAAGCCATACTTATATCTCCCTCGTCAGGCTATGCATTTTTTGTTTAGAACAAGCTTCCAATTGTGAATTCCCAGTTGGACGTGGTCTCGCCCGGTTGGGGATCAAGCACCCAGCCGTATTCCAGCCTAAGCGGCCCCATGGGCGAGAGCCAGCGGACGCCCACTCCCACGCTTTTGCGCAGGTTACCTAGATCATAACCCTCGTCCTTGAGCCAGGAGTTACCGGTGTCATAGAACACCACGCCCAAAAGGCCCGCTTTCTCCACGATTGGGAATCTGTACTCGAAATTGGCCTGGGCCATAAGCTCGCCGCCGATGACGTCTCCGGTTGCGGGGTCCTTGGGACCCACGCTATTGAAGTCGAAGCCGCGCAGGGTGTTGATGCCGCCCAGGAAAAACCGCTCGTAGATGGGCAGATCGCCGCCCGAGTGGCCGGTTATCCAGCCCGCCCGGCCGTGCACCACGATCACATGACGCCACCAGACCTGGAAGTACCAGCCGGTGTCTGCGATGGCCTTGATAAAGGCGTTGGTGCCGCCGATGGGGTTACCGGCGTACTCCAGGCTTATGCTGTTGTCGGAGCCGCCCGTAGGGTTGAAGTTGTGGTTACGACTGTCACGCCTCAAAATGGCCCGCACCGCGCTGGTGGTGTGGTCGCCTACTTGGTCCCGGATGATCCGCGCCGCGTTTTGGCTCACATTGTCCACCGTGGCCTGCTCAAAGGTGTAGTAGGTGTACAGGCGGGTGTAGTCGAAGGGCGTGGGCCAACCCAAGCGCAGACGGACACCGGCGGCGGTCTTGTCGTAATTGGTGTACTCGCGGAACCAGTCGTAGATGTCCGCGCCGGCGCTGATGGGCTTGTCAAAGAGCCAGGGCTCGGTGAATGACAGGGTATACCGGGTGGAACTGCCGCCCAGGGTGCCCTGCAGCTCCAGGCGCTGGCCGCGGCCGAAGAGGTTGGCCTCGGCGATGGAACCCATCACCATCAGTTTATCAATCGTCGAGTAGCCCGCGCCGATGCTAAACGAGCCGGTGCGCTTCTCCTTGACGTTGAGCTTTAGGTTCATCTTATCGGGCTGGGAGCCCTTTTCGGTGGCCAGGTGCACGTCCTCGAAGAAATTGAGGCGGTGCAGCCGGAGGTTGCCGTTGCGCAGGGCCCGGCTGGAGAAGAGATCGCCTTCGGCCACGCCCAATTCGCGGCGGATCACGTTGTCGCGGGTTTGGGTGTTGCCGGTGATGATGATGCGCTCGAAGTATACCTTCTGGCCCTTGGTGATGTTGTAGTTTATGGCGACCTGGTTCTTCTTCTTGTCCTCCTTGAGCTGAGGCCGCACATCCACATAGGCGAAGCCACGGTCAGCATAGGTGTCATGCATCATGCGCAGATCGTTGCGCAGCTTTTCCCGGTTGAACCAAGCGCCGGCCTTCAGCTCCATCTGGGCCATAAGCTGCTTCTGGGGTATCACCATCTCGCCGGAGGCGCTGATGGAGCCCACCTTGAAACGCTTTCCCTCGGATATGTCATAGGTGACGATCAGGCCGCCGGTACCGCGCTTGATCTCGGCCTCGCCCACCCGGGCGGTCATGTAGCCGGCGTTATAGTAGAAGTCGGTGAGCTTTTCCCGGTCCTGATCCAGCTTGGTGCGGTCCAGGACGTTGGCGTCGGTGATCCAAGTGAACCAGCCCTCTTCCTGGGTGGTCATTTGGTCCCTGAGCTCGGAGGCGCTGAAGGCTTTGTTGCCCCGGAACTGGATGGACTTGATGAAGACCTTTTTGCCTTCGACGATGTCGAACTTGACGCCCTTGTCGCCCGAGGGCAGGTCGATGACCGAGCCGGTCACCTTGGCGTCGAAGTAGCCCTTGTCGTGGTACAGGCGCACGATCTTGGCCTCGGCATCCTTGAGCGCGGCCGGTTTGAACACGCTGAAGGGTTTGACCCCGATCTGGTCGCGGATATCCTTCTGATCCAAGTTTTTGGCGCCGTTGATCTGCACCTCGCGGATCATGGGCTTTTCCTTGACGTGCACGGTCACGATCTTGCCCGCGCCGGTGGGGCCCTCGGCGGTGGTGATACGCACGTCGTCGAAGTAGCCCAGCTTCCAAACCGCGCGCAGGTCCTCGTCCAGCTTGATGGGCGAGTAGGGCCCGCCTTCCTTGGTCTTGATGGCGGCCTTGATGGCATCGGCCTCGATGCGCTGGTTGCCTTCAACCTTGATCGAGGCCACCCGCTCCACGCCCGACATCTTGGCCGCGATCTCCCGCGCCAGGCGCTCGGACATGGGCTTCAGCTCGTCAAGGCCGGTGCCTTCCACGAACACCGACTGGGGCCGAGCCATGCCCAGGGAGTCCAAAACCTTAGCGTCCAGGGAAATCCGGGCACCGATCTTGGTAAGAGAGCCGTAGACCGCGTAGTCGGCGCCCAAACGGCCGGCCAAAACCCTGGCCAAAGTCAGGTCCAAGGGTTTTTTGGCCTCTTTAAGGGCCCGGTTGACCTCGTCTTTGGTCAAGGGGGAAACGCCTTCGGCCGCCAAGCGCTGGATCAACATCCCTTGCAGTTCGCCACCCATCTGATCCAGGGGTTGCTGGCTGAACACATCGAAGGGAAACACCACCACTTTCACCGTCTCGGCCGAGGCCAAACCGGGGAAGGCGACCAGTAGGGCCAGGATGGTTGCCAAAGCTATCTTCTTCATGCCGCCCCCTGTTTCCTATATATATGGTTCCCGTCCAGCCGATTGAAGCGCACTCTAAACGGGCGCTACGGCCTTAAGGCGCCGTAGTGTACCGTAAACCGTCATCCGGCCAGGCCTTTCCTTCGGCCAGGCGCACCGTGCGGCCCATGGATCTGGCCAGGCGCTCGTTGTGGGTGGCCACCAAGGTGGTGAGCCCCCGCTCCTGGTTGAGCTTAACGAAAAGCTCATGCACCTTTTCCCCGGTGCGCTCGTCCAAATTGCCGGTGGGCTCGTCAGCCAACAAAAGGCTGGGCCCCAGCACCAAGGCCCGGGCCACGGCCACCCTCTGGCGCTCGCCGCCCGACAGCTCGCCCACCCGGTGCGCCGCTCGGTCGCTTAAGCCCACCTCGGCCAAAAGCTCCTCGGCCCTCGACCTGGCCTGGGAGGTCTCCAAGCGGGCTATCAACCCGGGCATCATAACATTTTCTAGGGCACTGAACTCGGGCAACAAGTGATGGAACTGGAATACAAAGCCGACGTGACGATTGCGGAAAGCGGCCAGGGCCTGCTCGTCCATGGTGAACACGTCGCGGCCGTCCACCAGCACCTTTCCCTGCGTAGGCCGGTCCAGGGCACCCACTATATGCAAAAGGGTGGACTTGCCCACCCCAGAGGCCCCCACCACGGCCACGGACTCGCCGGAGTCCACCGCCAGGTCAAGCCCCTTAAGAACCTCCACTTTATCACGGGGGTTCTCGTAAGTCTTGAAAAGTTGACTTATTTGAATAAATGGCCGGGCTTCTGTCAAGCCGCTATAGCCTCCTCCCCGTCCCTGGGGGTCCATGGCCTGCTATTGATACCTAAGGGCCTCAACCGGGTCCAGCCTACCAGCGGCGTGGGCCGGATACAAGGTCGCCACTAGACTAATCGCCACCGCCGATACTCCCACCAAGGCCACCATGAAAGGCTCCACTTGCACGGGCAGCGTATCCAAGGCGTAAATATCAACCGGCAGGTCTATGAACTTGTAGCGGGCCAAAAGCGCGCACAATCCCAGGCCGGAGCCCAGGCCCAGGACGGTGCCCAGCACGCCGATTATAAGCCCTTCCAGGACGAATATGCGCCTTATACTTTTGGCCGTGGCGCCCATGGCCTTTAGCACCGCGATATCTTTTGTTTTTTCCATTACCAGCATTATCAGGGAACTCACGATGCCAAAGGCGGCCACCAAGACTATCAGG
>CAZDRW010000226.1:0-5916 GCA_964507555.1 uncultured Desulfarculaceae bacterium | reverse complement strand
GCCCACTGTGTTGGACTTGATGTTTCTTTGGAAGAAACCAGTATATGTGCAGTTGATGAAAACGGTAATACGGTGTGGCGAGGCAAGATTTCCTCCAAGCCCCGATCTGTTGACAAAGCCATGGCAAGCAAGGTTCCCGAAGCAGTCAAAATCGGCTTTAAGACCGGCCCGCTATCAACAGGGCATTGGCACGGCTTCAAGGAAATGGGTCTTCCGGGGACAAATGCATGAAGGCGGGGCCGGCCTGCGATGCTCTGCAGGCTTTACAGCGCGCCGCTAAATATAGTTTTAGAACCAAGCTTGCATGGCCACGATTATTTTTTAGTAGCCATGCATTAATTTAGGATGTCGGCTACAGGCTATACTCAAGCCCAGATCCGATAGCGACAGGATCCGGTGCAAGTTTCAAAATCCCCTTTCCGTCGCTGCTGGGCACCGCCTCGGAAGGAACTAGGTTTTCTTTGCTTTATCCCAGACAGCACGCTCAATGTGGTGCATAAAAAGGTCGGCGATTGTTTTTAGTAGCATAAAGGAAATCAACATGACCTTGGAATGCGGGCCGATTATATATCCAATAAAGATTACCAGGTGCATTGGTACGACCCTGGCGTAGGGGAAAATTGCCAGGGTAGCCAGGCTGGGCGTGGCGGCAAGGTCTTTGCGCAGGTTGTGACGGTAGGAATACCAGTGGTTGACCAAGAACAATGCTATACCAATGCTTGCCGAGACAACTACTGATATTGGCATCTCTTTGGTGAGAGGCAAAAGAAAAACTAGATATACGAGGTGTAATACAACGTAATGCAAGGAGAAAAAACCAGCCACCGATTTCTTGGTCTTCACATTGGCGTCTACCCGCCTGCCGTTGATTTTTAAACCTTTAGTGGAAAAATGCCTAAGCTGCATCATCCGGCGCCAGTTAAAAAAACCGATAATAATGTTTTGGCACCAAAAGACCCAGATGAGGGGAACGAAATCCCATCCTTGGCTCAAGGCCAGAATAATAACCGCTAGGTTGGTCAACAGCAGTAACAGCATGCCAGGGCCGAATTCTCCCGGAAGTTGTTTCGGGTTCTGTGTTTCGTCTGTCCAGTAGGCGCTACTTCATCTCTATATCGGACTCAGTGCATCTACCGCTGACCGGCCCCCGCAGGTGACGGCACCTTTTAAGTTACATATTTCAATGCCGGTGAGTCCAGCCCATGCCCCGGATAAGGTAGCGGATATTTGAATTACACCATCTAGACTCTCTGGCAAAGCCTCCGGCTTGAAAGCCAAATTAATATTTCGGCTATAAGCTGCACTCCCGCGCTAGGCCGAATATTAATAGAGCATCCGCAAGGATCGAAACCTGCCCCCCATGCCGCGGCAATGAGCGATTTCTTACATTTGGGAACCTTGCAACCCACATTGACCAGAATGTTCCAGCGGTTTTCTCAATACAAGATGCTGTAATGCCATATCAAAACAATGCCTGGGTCTATTTGGTCGCTGCCTGGCGCACAATTTGCTTTTCTTTAAAGGCAGATGAACGGAGTAACCAAAGACAGCAAAAAAATATTTCATCAGATATCCGAAACGCTGAAACATGTTTAAGCAACAACAACTGGCAAGTAACCGCTCCCCCAAGGCCATGGCCTTGGAGGACCAAACCCTACGGGAAGCCTTTCAGGTGCATCCCCAGGTCGTACCAATTGAGAGACGTTTGAGGCTCCTGCGGAAGTTGATGAAAGCTGGTCTGCACCGCCTTCAAATAGGCTCATTGGTGCGCCAGGATCTTATGCCGCAGATGGCGGATACCGAGCAGCTCTATAGATATATTGTGGGCGTTCCGGAGTTGGAACCGTGGGTCATGGTGCTTAATCGTAAAGGCTTGGAACGTGCACGCAAGGCGGGCTTCAGGCATGTGGCCTTTTCCGCTTCCTTGTCCGAGAGCCACAGCAGGCGCAATCTGGGTTGCAGCGTTAATCGGGCGTTGTCCCGATGCAGGGAGTTGGCCGGGGCGGCGCTGGCGCAAGGCATGAAAGTGCGGATGGGGCTGCAATGCGCCTTTGGAGGTCCCATGCTCCCCCCGCCGGAACCCCGGCATTTGGTGGAATTACTTTTGCCCTTCAACCGAATTGGCGTGGGACGGCTGGCGCTTTGCGACACCGCCGGGCGCGCTAGGCCATACAGGTTGCGTGAGATTTTGCTCTACTTACGTCCGCGGCTTTCCGGTCCAGAATTAGGTTTACATTTGCATGGTCAGCCGGAGCAGCTTTCGGCCAATCTTGAAGCCGCCTGGGCCGGCGGAGCGGACTGGTTGGATGTAACCTTGAGCGGTCGCGGCGGTTGTCCCTTCCTGCCGGGCAAGCCGCCCGGGAATCTCTCGACTCTTTCAGCTGTCCAGTTTCTGGCCCGGAAAGGCCTCTCATTGGACTTGGATATAAAAAGTCTGCTCCAGGCCTCCGCCTTCTTGGAAAATGTTTTAGCCAGTGGAAAGGAAAGGCTTTCGGCTATAAAAAAAGATACCCTGGCGTAGCAAATCGCTGTCACACCTTCGAAAAGGTGCTTTTGGCAGGGGACCGGAAATGCACCGCTTTATTTGCTAAGGATCATTGCTTAGTAAATTCAAATCCTTAATCAAAATGACCCTACCGGCACTCTATTTGCAATCTCCAGAGTAATGAATGCGCGCATCACAGAGCTTGAACTCCGGGTTCTTTATGAGATCAGCCGAATTATCGGCGAGGCTCTGAACTTGCCCCAAACCCTGGAACGGGTTCTAGCCATCATCTCAGAAACCCTGGCCATGAAAAGGGCCACTGTAACCTTGCGCGATATCAAGAGCAATGGCCTGGCCATATTCGCTTCCCATGGACTCAGCGAGCAAGAGATGAAACGTGGCGTATATGACCAGGGAGAGGGAATCACTGGCCGCATCTTTGAGACCGCTAAGCCTTTTTACGTGCCGGATGTCAGTCGAGAGCCTCTCTTTTTGAACAAAACCCAATCACGCGATCTGGACAAAGGCAAGGTGGCCTTTGTGGGTGTGCCTATCCTGCTGCAAGGGGAGCCCATAGGCGTGTTTAGCGTGGACCGGCTTTTTGGCGAGGAGGTCTCGGCCAGCGAAGATATTCGGTTTCTTTCCATCGTGGCCCAGCTAATCGGCCAGTTCGTTCGGCTCAACCGGCAAGTAGAGGAGCGGGAGAAATTGCTGCGTCGCCAAAACAGACAGCTCAAACATGAGATATCAGACCGGTACAATGATTTTTTCATCGTGGGTAAAAGCCCGGCCATGCGGACGCTGCAAGGCATGCTCAAGAAGGTGGCTCCGGCCAAGGCCTCGGTGCTTCTTTTGGGGGAGTCGGGCACTGGCAAGACCTTGGTGGCCCGCATCATCCACGAGATGAGCGCACGGGCCGACGGACCCTTTGTCAAGATAAACTGCGCGGCCTTGCCGGAGAATTTGTTGGAATCGGAGTTGTTTGGCCACGCCAAAGGCGCTTTCACCGGGGCCACCGAAGAAAAGCCCGGCCGCTTTGAAGAGGCTAATGGCGGCACCGTCTTACTGGACGAAATCGCGGAAATGCCCATAAGCCTGCAAGCCAAGCTGTTGCGCTTTTTGCAGGATAAAGAGTTCGAGCGCTTGGGTTCCACTAAGACCTGTAAGGTGGACGTACGCATAATTGCCGCCACCAACCAGGACCTGCCTTCGCTGGTGGAGGAAAAGAAATTCCGCCAAGATCTCTACTACCGGCTCAACGTGTTCCCTCTGCATCTGCCGCCCTTGCGGGAGCGTGTGGAGGATATTCTGCTTTTAATAAGTCACTTTTTGGAAAAAAACTCGGAAGAGTACAACCGCCGCTTGAATGTGGACGATTCAGCCCAAAAAGTACTGCTTGAATATCCCTGGCCTGGGAACGTACGGGAGTTGGAGAACATCATCGAGCGGCTATGCATCATGGTGGATCAAGACACCATAAGTCACTCCGATCTGCCTGGTTTTCTGATGGCCGGTAACCCAGCTCGGCGCGCAGAAGCCGAAGAGGACGGCAGCGGCTCCAAGTTGGATAACATGGAAAAGGCCGAACTTTGGGAAGCCCTGAGACGCAATCGCTGGGTGCAGTCCCGGGCGGCCCAGGACCTGGGCATCTCCTTGCGCAAGCTGGGATACCGGCTAAGAAAACACGGCCTGGAAGAGCACGTGAAAAAGGAGCGCCATCGCCTGGTCCACGGCTGAACCGGCGGACCGGCCCCAGCGGTCGGGTGGCTATAAAATCGGCTAATTAAATTAACATAAAGCCAGATAAGGCTGACCGGTAAAGGTATTTTTACGGATCTTCTGCGCCGTAACTATATTTTTATATCCTAAAATATCCTCAGTAAATATACTTTATTGTTCGTCATTTCAGCCAAAAAGTAACGTCAACTTTATCTAGAATATCCGGCTAGAGTTTACCTTTAGGTAAAAACATTTTGCGCAAAGGTAATAAATATTGTGCCCTCGCCACACTTCCTCCGGAAGACCGAGGACGCTTTCTAACTAATTTGTCCATCCATTTCAAGACTATGCCTTTCACTACTTGCCTGGCCCTGTCGGCTTGGCAAGGCTCTTGCTCCTATTGGGGCCAAAGCGACCCCAACGGGAGACGAAAAGACATGAGAAAAATCGCGATTTACGGCAAAGGCGGCATAGGCAAATCCACCACCACCCAGAACACGGTGGCCGGGCTGGCGGAGATGGGCAAGAAAGTGATGGTGGTCGGCTGCGATCCCAAGGCCGATTCCACCAGGCTCCTCTTGGGCGGCCTGGCCCAAAAATCAGTTTTGGACACCCTGCGCGAAGAGGGCGAAGACGTAGAGCTGGTGGACATCCGGCGTGGCGGCTTCAAGGACACCTGGTGCGTGGAGTCCGGCGGTCCCGAGCCCGGGGTGGGCTGCGCCGGCCGGGGAATCATCACTTCCATCAACATGCTGGAGTCCCTGGGGGCCTATGAGGAATCAGAGGGCTTGGACTACGCATTTTACGATGTTTTGGGCGACGTGGTTTGCGGCGGGTTTGCCATGCCCATCCGGGACGGCAAGGCCGAGGAAATCTACATCGTCTGCTCAGGCGAGATGATGGCAATGTACGCGGCCAACAACATCTGCAAAGGCATCCGCAAATACGCCGAGTCCGGCAAGGTGCGGCTGGCCGGGCTCATCTGCAACTCAAGAAACGTGGACAACGAGTACGAGATGATCGATGAGCTGGCCAAAAAACTGGGCACCCAGATGGTCTACTTCGTACCGCGGGACAACGACGTGCAGCGGGCGGAGATCAACCGCAAGACCGTCATCGAATGGAACCCAGAGGCGCCCCAGGCCCAGCACTACCGCAACCTGGCCAAGACCATCGACGAAAACAAGATGTTCGCCATTCCCACCCCGTTGGAAATCGCGGAACTGGAACAGCTGTTGTTGGACTTCGGCCTTTTAGCGGCTTAACCATCCTAATCGGTGAAGAGAAGGATAACGACATGATGATCATGGTGAGAGCAATCGTAAGACCGGAAAAGGCCGACGAGGTCCTCAAGGCGCTGATGGAGGCCGGCTTCCCTTCGGTCACCAAATACTCGGTGGCCGGCCGGGGCAAGCAGCGGGGCATCAAAATCGGCCAAGTCACCTACGACGAAATCCCCAAGACCATGCTTATGAGCGTGATCAAGGAGGAAGACAAGGATTTCGTGGTGAACACCATCATGGGGGCGGCCCGCTCCAAAGGCAAAGGGGCCTTTGGCGACGGCAAAATATTCGTAAGCGGCGTGGAGGACATCTACACCATCAGCTCCGGGGTGTGCGACACCGCGCCGGTGGAAGAGGAGGCCACGGCATGAAAGAGGTAATCGCCGTGGTGCGCATGAACACCATGAACCAGACCAAAAAGGCCCTAAG
>CAZDRW010000225.1:2045-5929 GCA_964507555.1 uncultured Desulfarculaceae bacterium | reverse complement strand
GCCGAGGGCGAGGCGTTTCTCAAGGACCTGCGCAGCATGGGCCAGCCGGTAGTGATCCTCACCGGAGGCGAGCCGCTTTTGCGCGGCGACATTTTCCACCTGGCCCGCTTCGGCAACGATCTGGGCCTGCGCATGGTCATGGCGGTGAACGGGACCTTGCTCACCCAGGAGATCGCCGGCCAGCTGAAAGACGCAGGCATCCAGCGCCTCAGCATATCCATAGACGGTCCCGACCGGAAAAGCCATGACGCCTTCCGCGGCCAGGACGACGCCTTTGACGGCGCGCTGCGGGGCATGCAGGCGGCCAAGGATGCGGACCTGGAGTTCCAGATAAACACCACGGTCACCCGCAGCAACCTGGAGGACATTCCCGCCATCCAGGAACTGGCCGTGGATTTGGGCGCCAGGGCCCACCACATTTTTCTCCTGGTGCCCACCGGACGGGGCCGGGCCCTGACCGGCGAAATCATCAGCGCCCAGGAATACGAGGACGTGCTGCATTGGTTCGCCGATAAAAAGGGCCAGGTGCCCTTGGAGCTGAAAGCCACCTGCGCGCCCCACTACTACCGCATCATCCGCCAGCGCGCCAAGGAGCGCGGGGAAAAGCTCGATTACCAGACCCACGGCCTGGACGCGGTGACCAAAGGCTGCCTGGGCGGCTCGGGCTTCGCTTTCGTCTCCCATGTGGGTCAGGTGCAGGCTTGCGGCTATTTGGAGCTGGCGGCCGGCAACATCAAGGAGCAGCCCTTTAGCCAGATTTGGCGCGAGAGCGAGTTATTCAAGCGGCTCAGGAACCCCGATCTTTTGGGCGGCAAGTGCGGCAAATGCGAATACCGCAAGGTTTGCGGCGGCTGCCGCGCCCGGGCCTATGAGGTCTCGGGCGACGAGATGGCCGAAGAGCCGCTGTGCATGTACCAGCCGGCGGCCATGAAGGCATAGGGCTTCACCCGGACGTAAAGCTTGGTATAAGATGATGACCGAGTAGAGACGTCTGGATCAGGGGGGGGACGAGTCGCTATGAAACATTCAAGGCCGTTAAAGCTCGCCGCGATGGTGCTATCCCTGGCGCTTTGGTTGGCGCTTGTTGCTTGGGCGCCCCCGGCCTGGAGCCAGGACGCCAATAAGCCGGAACCAACTACGGTGGCCAAGCCGTATCACGGCAACCTGAAATCCAAGAAGTTCCACCGCCCCGGCTGCCGGTATTATTCCTGCCGTAATTGCCTGGCCAATTTCAAAACCCGGGAGGAAGCCATCAAGGCGGGCTATTATCCCTGCAAGGTGTGCAAGCCCTGAGGTGAGATGGTGCGGGCCCCTGGTTGGGAGAATCAAGATACCCGAATAGGTTAAGTGGTTGCTGACATGGATGAAGTGGACAAGAAAATCCTGCGCGCGGTGCAATCCAAGCTGCCCATTGCCGAAAGGCCCTGGGCCGCCTTGGGCGAGGAGTTGGGGTTGAACGAGGACCAGGTCATCGCGCGGCTGCAGGATCTGAAAAAGCGCGGCATCATCCGGCGCATCGGCGGCAACTTCGATTCCACCCGCCTGGGCTGGGCCGCCACCCTTTGCGCGGCCAAGGTTCCGGAAGATAAGTACCACGGCTTCGTGCAGGCGGTGAACGCCTATCCCGGGGTAACCCACAACTACCGGCGCGACCACGAGTTCAACGTCTGGTTCACCTTTATCGCCGAAAGCATGGACCAGATCGAAGACAACCTGGCTCAATTGTCCGCGGACACGGGGGTGTCCGATATTTGCTCCATGCCTTCAATCCGCAAATACAAGATCAAGGTGGACTTCCCGGTTTAGCGGACGATTAGCCGCTATCACTCGTTAGTTAAATGATGCCGAACAAGGTAAGCGGCGGGTAAAACCAGCGCAAATTAGCTAATGGCCTTGAACTTGTCGCGGCCGCTTTTGCACACCGGGCAGGTGTCGGGCGGCGCGTCTTCGAACACATAGCCGCAAACTTCGCAGACATGGTAGGCGATGTCACGTTCTCCGGCCAGGGCGCTGAGCGCGCTTTTATAAAGGGCCGCGTGGCGCTCTTCTACATCGCGGGAACGGATGTAGGACCAGGCCAGGTCGTCGCGCCCCGCGGCAAAGGCCTGCTTGATCAACTCGGGATAGGCTTGGTCCTTGGCCTTCATTTCGTTTTCAAAGGCGCGCCTAAGATTTTCCTCGGTGGAGCCCACCACGCCTTCCAGGTACTTTAGATATTCGGCCGCATGAACCCTCTCGGCCTCAGCCACGGCCTTGAAAAGCTCCGCCACCTGGGGATAGCCCTCGGCCGCGGCCTTGGCGGCAAAGGCCTGGTTGCGTACGTAAGCCTGGCTTTCACCGGCAAAGGCGTGCTTTAGTCCTTGCTCCAACTCGGCGGTTAGCGCTTGGTAGAGGATGAACTGATACATGTCAGCCCCGCATTGGGGGCATTTCAGCGGCGGCTTGTCGCCTTCATGAACATAGCCGCAGACGGTGCATTTCCATTTTTTCATAGCAGGAGCCCCTTATCCCTGGACGGCCGGGAGCCCCGGCCCGGGGCGACGGCCACCCAGCTGCCGGGGATGAACACCAGCCAAAGCGAGGGAACCAGAAACGCCAAGTCGCGTAGCGCGGTCTCGTAGCCCGCCGGATGGCCGCCGTTTGGGAAGCAGCCGCAGTCATAGCCCGCGCCGGTGAGGCCGTAGACCATAAGCCCGATGAAAAAGACCAATAGCCCCGAAGTCCACAGCGCCGCCGCCCTGATGGCCACGCCCAGCACCAAGAGTCCGCCCAGGAAAAGTTCCAGCCAGGCCAGCACCGCGCTGGATGAATTTACCAGCCAGAGCGGGATGAGTTCGTAGGTCGCCACAGCCTGGGCGAACTCGGCCGGCCGCCAAACCTTGTCATAGGCGGCATAGATGAAGACCGCGGCCACGATCAGGCGCGAGATCAGGGAGACGAGTTGCTTGAGCGCCTTCATGAGCCGGCTCCCGCGTTATTCGCGCCCAGCCTTTTGAACTCGCGCACGGCATAGCCCGCCGCGCGCCAGTCGGCCAGACAGGCGTCCATGACCCAAACGGCCTCGAATCCTTGTTGGCGCAAGAACTGGCCGATCTCGGCGGCGGGATGTTTACTGAAACCGCGGCCGTAGACCACGATGGCCTTGGCGGCCTCCAGGCTGGGCTTGAGCAGGGGATAGAGATGCTCGCGCTCCACCGGGCTCAAGTTCACCGCCCGGCGGATGTGGCTCCGCTTGTATTGGCCCGGGTCGCGGGCATCCACGAACAAGGCGCCTTGGGACCACAGTTCGGCAGCCCGTTCCAACGAGGCGGAGCGCCAAAGAGGATGGGATATGAACGAAGGTTCAAGGCCGATGCCTTGGGGCATGAAGGCGTTGAACAGCCAAGCGCAGGCTGCGGCTGCCAAGAGGATGATCAGGCAGGCCGACCAGGGAATATGTCTTTGGCGGTGGCGCGTGGCGGGCCTCCATTTTTGATAAACGTTTGAGCGCTAATATACAGGCAGTCAGGCCTTGATTCCAAGGGCGACCCATGGATTTGTTGGGAATCGGCCTTTTCTATGCTTGTCGGGCCGCGCTCAGCCTCAGTAATCTGGCGTGCAGATTACGCAAACCTTTCTCGGTCTGGCCCAAGCGCTTAAGCACTTGCCGAGGGCTTTCCGCGCCTTCTTGGGCGGGGCAATGCTCTCTGATCATCAGAACCAGTTCACCCTGGGGCTCAACGAACACCGGATACATGCGGCAAAAAAGGGGCCGGGCCCGGCGGGGCAATCTGCAGCCGCCCGCACCCAAGAAACAGCAGGCCCCGCGGTCATCCACCTTGAGGCGTCGACGGCCGTTATTTAAGGTCCTGGCCAGGGCGGGGTGCAGGGCTTCGGCTGCGGCG
>CAZDRW010000225.1:0-2035 GCA_964507555.1 uncultured Desulfarculaceae bacterium | reverse complement strand
GGGACTGGCTTGATCGGCCGCCACGAATTCAGCCCGGTCCAAGCCCGAAGCCCTTTCCATGGCCTTAATTTCCGCCAGGGTGAGGCCGAACATATGGTCCGGTCCGCTTGAGGATAGACGGCAACAGCCATGGCCAGAGGCATGGCAAAGGGCGCATGGTTTTGGCTCGCAGCTGGACATTAAATGCACATTTTACATGGCTTAATCGGTTCAGGTGACACAACTACCTGTAACCTGAAGTATAATCAATTTTATTCCCATTGGCCAGGCCTTGGGGGGACGGAGGCAATAAGTTACATTTTAGCTAAAAAGTAGCTTGCATGCAGCCGCAGGCCTATGCTAGAACGTGTTGGAAGCCGCCTAAGAATATGCACAAATCGAAGTTATCCGAAGGGCAAGGGGCCCTTCGCACAAAGCCGGGAAACCCGTGGCGATGAGCGATGCGCCACGGAGGCAGCTTAGATGCCCTTCAGGGAGGCGAGGAATATGATTTGGAATGAGAAGTTCGAAACCATGTCCACCGACGAGATGCAGGCCAACCAGTTAAAAAGCCTACAAGAAACTGTGGCCTGGGTCTATGAGCGGGTTCCGTTCTACAAAAAGAAGCTGGACGAGTTGGGAGTTAAGCCCCAGGACATAAAATCGCTGGAAGACACCGCCAAGCTGCCTTTCACCGTCAAGACCGACCTGCGGGATAACTATCCCTTTGGCCTATGCGCCGTGCCCATGAACGAAGTGGTGCGGGTGCACGCCTCCAGCGGCACCACCGGCAAGCCCATCACCGGGCCCTACACCAAACAAGATTTGGATGATTGGGCCGAGTGCATGGCCCGCTGCCTCACCGCCAACGGCGTCAGAAGCGATGACATTGTGCAAAACTCCTATGGCTTGGGCCTGTTCACCGGCGGTTTGGGTTTCCACCAGGGCGCCGAAAAGCTGGGCTGCACCATAATCCCCGCCAGCTCCGGCATGACCGAGCGCCAGATCACCTTGATGAAGGATTTCGGCGCCACGGTTCTTTTCGCCACGCCTTCCTACGCGCTGACCATAGCTGAAAAAGCCCAGGAGCTAGGTGTCGACATCAGGAAGCTGCCTCTCCGGGTAGGCAGCTTCGGGGCAGAACCCTGGACCGTGGAGATGCGCCAGGAGATCGAAGAGCGCATGGGCATCAAGGCGGGCGAGGCCTACGGCCTCACCGAGATGATGGGACCGGGCGTGGGCTTTAGCTGCGACAACCAGGACGGCTACCTGCACATCAACGAGGACCATATCCTGGCCGAGATCATCGACCCGGTTACCGAGGAAGTGCTGCCCATCGGCGAAAAAGGCGAGCTGGTGTTTACCGCCATCCAGCGCCGGGCCATGCCCCTTTTGCGCTACCGCACCCGCGACATCACCGAATTGAAGCGCGAGAAATGCTCCTGCGGCCGCACCCTCATCAAAATGAAAAAAGTGCTGGGCCGCTCCGACGACATGCTTATCATCAGCGGCGTGAACGTGTTCCCCAGCCAGATCGAATCGCTTCTCTTGGAAGTGGCCGAGGTGGAGCCGCAGTACGTGCTCATCATCCGCAAGAAGGGCTACTTGGACGCCCTTAGTGTGGACGTGGAAGCCAAGCCCGAGGTCTACGACATGGGCGAAGAGAAGCTCAAAGCCGTGGAGAAGGAAATCGAGAGCAAGATCCGCGGCGTCATCGGCATCGGCGTCAAGGTGCGCTGCGTACCGCCCAAGAGCATCGAGCGCTCCGAGGGCAAGGCCAAGCGCGTGTTCGACGCCCGCAAACTGTAAGAAAAAGTCCGCACGTTATCCGGCGGGGCCCTAGCAATGGGCCCCGTTTTTTTATGTAGGGCAAGATCCGAAAGCATCTCTGGCTGCCTTTGGCGGGCTTAGATCGTGCTTGACTATTCGATGATCTGTTGCCTTAAGATTGCTCGTTGGATGTCCCGCTACTGCGTCTGGGTGGTATATGAAAAAGGTTCTCCGCAGAAGGAGTGAATATGCCTGGCGCGAGCTTGATCAGACGTGCCTTGTTGCT
>CAZDRW010000224.1:5380-5979 GCA_964507555.1 uncultured Desulfarculaceae bacterium | reverse complement strand
CGCCCAGGTTTTCTGCAATGCGGACAAAGGCCACGTCCCTGGTGGGCAGCTCCAGATACAACCATTCGCCGGGGGTGGTCATCCACTCGGCGTGACCGGTGCCAAACGGAATGTTGCCGTCCAGATAACCGGGCTTGAAGATCACCGAAGTCATCCAGGCCCCGTTTTCGCTGACGCAGTGGCCGGCGGTCAAAAGGAGGCGCTTTTCCACCAGGGCGGCCGAGCAAGAGCCCAACTCGCCGCCGGGCGAGTTGAACAGAACCTTGCCCACCACCCGCTGAGGATAGGAGTTGAAGTCCGTGTCAAAGCTCCAGTCATAGGGCGAGGCCGGACAAGTGGCGCCTAGCTTGAGAGCCGGAGCTATTGGCGCGTCAGACGTTTCGGCGCAGTCAGGACAATAGCCCGGGGAGCTAAGCGCCGGCCCAGTGGTTTCCTCGGCGCTGAGGCCCATGGCCGAGCCGCTGCCTTGGCGGGCCAGGTCCTTGGGGTTGGCCAGGGCTTGCTGTACCCGTTCCGGGGTCCAAAACGCATCAACCTTGGCTTGGGATTCCACCATGGTGCTGGAAACAAAAAAGCCGTCATCTTCTGCCGAAGCGGCC
>CAZDRW010000224.1:0-5366 GCA_964507555.1 uncultured Desulfarculaceae bacterium | reverse complement strand
AAGATCAAGAAGCAAAGCGACGCGATGATTAACCAGAGCCTACGCATGTGATTCTCCAAAAGGGACGCAACAACTCATACGGCGCCACCCCGCCAGTGGCGCCTTAATGAGTTTTCGGCATATTCTAGCTAAAAGTTAAGCACTTACAGCTCTTGTGGTCAATAGAAATTATTATTATATTGCTGTGGCATTTTTCCTGCGCGCCCGCAGGTTGATGAGTTCCACCCCCAAGCTGAAGGCCATGGCGAAGTAGATGTAGCCCCGCTCGATGTGTTTGCCCATGCCCTCGGCCACCAGCATGACCCCCACCAGGAGGAGGAAGCTTAAAGCCAGCACCCGCATGGTGGGGTGGCGCTCGATAAAGGCGCTCACCGCCCCGGCAAATACAATCATGATGATAACCGCGATAATGATGGCGGTTATCATTATGCTGATGTGCCGGGCCATGCCTACCGCGGTGATGACCGAGTCCAGCGAAAAGATGATGTCCAACAAACCGACTTGGGCCACCACCGCCCAATAGGTGGCCGCCACCTTTTGGGGTTTTTCCGGGGATCCGCCGCCTTCAACCTGGCCGTGCAGCTCGTGGGTGGCCTTGAAAATGAGAAAAGCCCCGCCCGCAAACAGAATAAGGTCGCGGCCCGACACGGCGTGCGCCCACAAGTTGAAAAGCGGCTGAACCAAATTCATGGTCCAGGATATGGCCAAAAGAAGCGCAATGCGGCTGAACATGGCTAAAAGCAGGCCCAGGCGGCGGGCGCTGGCCTGTTTGGCCTGGGGCAGTTTTTCGGTCAAGATGGCGATGAACACCACGTTGTCGATGCCCAAAACGATCTCCAAGGCCGTCAGCGCGGCCAAGGCGATGAGGCTCTCGATGCTAAGGAGGTCGGGCATGCTCTGCTCTCCTCATATATACGGGCCGAGAAAGGAAAAACAGCCTGGGGCCAATAGCGTCACGGGCTGCTCATGGTTTAGCGCGGCAAGGCTAAGCGCAAGACTCAGGCCTTGCCGGCCTCGGCTGCCTTTTGGTCCCATAGTTGGATCAGATAATCCTTGGTATTCTCGAACTGCTGGGCCTGGTCCTCCACCAGGCTTTCGGCCTCCTGGGAGGACATCTTTAAAGTCTGGTTCACGAAGGAGGCCACCCGGGCGTAGTAAAGCGGGGTGACCAGTTCAATCAGGCGCATGCGGTTATGCTCCCAGGCGTGGAAAGTGGCGGCCAGTTCATAGAGGACCTGCACCCAAACCGAGGTGGGCATGTTGAATTTCTTTTTGCCCATGCGGGCGATTTTCTGTATCTCGCCGAAGCAATCAGGGCAGAAAATTTCTTTCCACAATGAGCTGAACTGCTTGTAGCCCACTTTGAACTGATTGAGCATGTTGTCCAGGTTCACCTTTACCTCTTCCGGCTCCACTTTGATCTTGTGCTCAAAGGTGGGCACGGTCACCGACCCCTTGACCGCCTTCCAATAGGATTCGTTTTCTTCCATGAGGCTATACAGGGTGTAGATCACTTGGCGGAACATGGGCGCCAGATGGGTGCCCGGGTCCTTGGCGTCGTGGATTTTTACGCCCAGGTTGGATTGTCCCATCTTGAAGCCGCCGGTGATGGCGCTGGTGGTCATCCAGATGTCGATGCCGTAGCGGGCCACCTCGGTATCCCACACCTCTTGCTCGATGTAGTACTTGGCCAGGTTGCGGCTGATGGCGAAGTCGCCGCCGATGGGTTGGCGGATGCGCTGGCCATAGAGGGACCGGGTGAGGTTGTAGACGATGTTGTTGGTGATGGTGCCGTCATACTTGTGACGCAGGTACACCGGTGCGATGAAATCGAAGCCTTCCTGCAAAACCGGCTGCAAGAGGTACTCCACCCAGTCGCTGGTGATGGAGCGCAGGTCCGAGTCCACCATGCCCACGGCTTTGACCTTGAGGGTTTCGGCGGCCTCGAAGATGCTCCTTAAAGCGCTGCCCTTGCCGCCCGGGCCCCGGTATATGCTGACGATCTTCTCCTGCCAGGGTTTTATCTCGAATTCTTTGGCCACCTCCCGGGTGTCGTCGGTGGAGCCGCCGTCGGCGATTAGGATGACGCAGCGTTTGTCCTTATAGTGCTTGGCCAGGCCATGGGTGAGCATTTGGATGACGTGCACGATGGTGGATTCGTTGTTAAAGCAAGGGATGCCTATTAGGATATCGGCCTGTTCTATTTCTTCCAGACGTTTATGGGTGTATCCTCTGAGTCCCGATTTAAAGGTCATTATCCTAAAACGCTCCTTCCCGTTTTTAGCCGCAGGCAAACCTCATTGCGGCAATTTTACGCCGATGGATATATCCCATGCGGCTTGGTCCGCACCCGCCAATCAGCAAGGCCCGCTTCCCAGCGGAGCAGGATTTGTGCGGACGGGGTGCCTGCCTGCAGCATGTCGGCCGCCTGGGGATCGCCAAGCAAGAGGTCCAGGGGCCGGCGTTCGTTTTCGTATTCATAGGGCGGCGGCCGGAAATCCCACAAGCCGGGGTGCACCCGGTTTATGGCCGACAAGAGGGCCAGGCTGGCGCGCACCGGCCTGAAAGCCCCCGGGTCATTAATGTGGATCTGAAAGCCGCCGCAGGTTATGCCGGCATGCTTGTGAAAGGTGGGCTCGAAAAAGAGCGGCCGCAGCGAGGCGCCGGACAAGGCGTCGCTTTCCACCTCTTGGGCCACCGCATAAGGATCCAGGCCCGGCGCGCCGAAGATCTCGAAAGGCCGGGTGGTGCCGCGGCCCTCGGAAAGGGTGGTGCCTTCCAACAGCACCTGGCCAGGGTATACCCGGCAGCCGTCCAGGGTGGGCAGATTGGGCGAGGGCATCACCCAGCTTAGGCCGCTGGCTTCTAGGTCCTGACCTTCCCAGCCAGCGCAGGGCACCACCTTGAGGTCCACCGGGATGCCCCGCTCAGCGGCCATGAGGCCACAAAGCTCGCCCAGGCTGAGGCCGTGGCGCAGGGGCAAGGCATGGGGCCCCACGAAGCTCTCCAGACTTTGCGGCAGGATGGCGCCTTCCTCGCCCCGCCCCAAGGGATTGGGCCTATCCAGCACCCAAACGCTCACCCCGGCCTTGGCCGCTTCCTCCAGGCAATAAAGCGCGGTGGTGGCAAAGGTGTAGACCCGGCAGCCCACATCGATGAGGTCTATGAGCAAGGCGTCCAGGCCTTCCAGCATCTGCAGCGCGGGACGCCGGCTGGGGCCGTAGAGGCTGTACACCGGCAGCTTAAGGCGGGGGTGCGCTCCGTGGTCCGATTCCACCATGTTGTCCTGCTTGTCGCCGTAAAAGCCGTGCTGAGGGCCGAAGATCGCCTTGAGGGATCCGGGCAAGGCCTTGGCCACCGCCTCGGGCGCGGGGGTGAGGTCTGCCAGGCCGCAGGCCTGGTTGCACAAAAGCCCCACCCTGGCGCTTTTGAGCTCCTCTGGCGGGCTAAAGCAAAAGCACTCCAAGCCGGTGATAACCTGCCCGGGTTCTAGATTTGGACCGATGCTGATTAGGTCCAAGGTGCCTCCGATTGGTGAGCTATTTACGGCTAGCCCAGCGCTCTTTCCTGTTGCCCAGAATGTCTGCCGAGCTAAATATTAAGTAGAATAGCATGATTATCGCATAGTTCAAGGTCGCGGCACCATCGCGGTCCGCGATAAAGCATAAAGATAAGCAAAAAGAGTGAGGGCTTCGGCGCATGGCTAGCTCCGAAGCCCTCGGGGAGGAGAGGAGGAAGGGTGTCCGACTTTTGGTTACGGCGGTAGAGGGGGGTGGAACCGTCAGTTCCCGCCAGCCGGACACTCCAAGGGGTTATTTCCAGTTGTTTCCTTCCTGGCATAAGAATAAGGCTGCTATATGCACATGTCAATGTATAAACAATAAAATGTTCATATAAAATAGCGGTAACCAAACCCTTGCCCCGCAAGGATATTTGCGCAATAATCGATTAATACGGCCAAATTGACATTAGTACTTTAGTTCGCATAGTTAGCTAACAATGCACCACGAGGGAGAGCCATGCTGGAGCCTTTAGCCATAGCCCGTCACCTGGGCCATCATCACGGCCACGACCACGATCACTCACATGAACATGCCAGGGGAGGAGCGCCCAAGGAATATTCAGAGCCTTTGGTGGAATTGGCCCGCGGCGGTCTTACCGAAAGCGTGCACCGCGGGGCGGTGGTGATCGCAAGCCCGGACGGGCTGCGGCAAAAGGGGCTGGGCCATCCCGCCATGCCCACTTTTCTACGCTCTACGGCAAAACCCCTGCAAGCTCTGCCACTTATCACCACCGGCGCGGCGGGGGCCCTGGGGCTTAGCCCGGCGGAGCTGGCCTGCTGCTGCGGCTCCCTGAACGGCGAGAACTTCCAGGTGGATGCTGTTCGCAGTATTTTGGACAAAGCTGGACTAAAGCCAGAGCATTTGGCCTGCGGGATTCACCGCCCCAGCCATCGGCCCACAGCCAAGGCCTTGGCTGCGGCCGGGGAAAAGCCCTGCGAGTTGCACAACAACTGCGCGGGCAAGCACGCGGCCATGCTGGCGCTCTGCGTCCATTTGGGGTTCGAGCCCATAGATTACACCTTGCCCAGCCATCCGGTGCAACGGCTCATCCTGCAAGAGGTGGCACTGTGGTGCGCCTATCCGGCCGAGCAGATTGGTATCGGCATCGACGGCTGCGGGGTGCCGGTATTCCGGGTTCCCTTGATAAGCCTGGCCGGCGCCTACGCCCGCTTGGCTGCCCCTGAAAAAACAGACCTCCCCGAGGACAAAGTCGCGGCAGCAAAAAAACTCATGGCCGCTTGCCTGGAACATCCCGAGATGATTGCCGGCACCGACCGGCTCTGCACCCGGGTTATGCAGGCCGCACCTGGCCTGGTATTCGCCAAAACTGGCGCAGAAGGTACTTATGCCCTGGCTCTGATCAAGGAAGGCCTTGGGGTTGGTCTACAGGTGGAGGACGGCGGCATGAGGGCTTTGGCTCCCGTGGTCACGGAACTGCTTCACCAGTTGGGTATTTTGGGTCATGACGTTTTGGATGGACCGCTAAAAGATTTGCATGAACCTGAATATAAAAACCATCGAGGCGAAGTGGTGGCACAGCTGCGCCCCATGCTCGGATGAAACGTGCAATTGAATGTGAAAACTAGCGAGGGCCAGACAGTTGATAAAAGCGTATTTCGGTATCAAGTTTTATGAGGACCACAGTAACAGGGAAGAGATTGAATCGATTACCGCAATGTTGCAAGGAGCGGGTATTCAGACCGTCTGCATGGCGGGTGACGTTGAAAAATGGGGAACCGTTAAGTTATTGTTGCAGGAATTGATGCAAAGGACTTTTGAGGAGATTGAGCGGTCTGACATGGT
>CAZDRW010000223.1:0-5985 GCA_964507555.1 uncultured Desulfarculaceae bacterium | reverse complement strand
CACCGTTAAGCGGAAGGGCTGCCAGCCGCAGATAAGATGCCCGCCGCCGAAGAGGCTCCAGCCCGATACGTTTAGGGTTAAAAGCAGGACGCCGAACAAGAGGACCGCCGCTTTTCCCCAGCGGCTGAAGGCTTGGGCCAAAGCCGCCCAAACGAAGGGTAGGCCCAGATAAAAAGTCAGCATGTAGCGCTGGTCAAATAGGTTAAGTTCCCGGCCGTAAACGGCGAAAACCAACACGGCCACGCTCATCAGCATCACCAACACCGGCAGGATCGCCCAGCGGCCCGCGGAGCGCAGTCCGCGCCAAACCAGAAGCAAGAGGCCCAAAATCATCAGGCCCGCCACCATTAGATACAGCGCGAACCAGCGAGAACCCTGCTCAACAACGCCGCTTGCCGCCGGGGTGTTGAAACCCAGGGCGATGGGTAGGGCGTTCCGCCACATCATCTCCCAATGGGGCTCGACATGCTTCAGCGCGAAGCTGCCGGCCTGCAATGAGTGCACCCATTTATGCAGGACGTTGTAATATATGAGAGGGCCGGCTCCTATGGCTGCGCCGATAACGCCGCTTAAAACCGGCAGCGGCCGCAGTCCGATCAGGGAGGTCAGCGCCAGAAAAAGCATGCAGGCCCAGATCACCACTACTGACTGGAAATTGGTCCAAATAGCCAGGCCCGCCACAATACCCCAACCAAAGGCGGTAGCGCTATGCCAAGGCTTTTGTTCCCATAGTTTGAGGCTGAACCACATCAAAAGGGCGCAGAGCAGGATGCCTAAAGGATAGTGGTTATTGGGCATGCCCGCCCACCAATAAGCCACGGCGGGAGGGATTGCCATGTAAGCCAAGGCCACCAGACAGGGTACGGGTTTCAGGTAGCGGCGCAGACAGGCGTATATAACCACCATGCTGGCGAGGCTGAATAAGGGGGCCCAGATGTTTAAAGTAATGGTGCTAGGGCCAAACAAGGCATAGACCGGTGCGGCCAGATAACCGTCCAGGGCGCCCATGAAGTCCTGGCCATAAAAGAAAAGAGGCCAACGCCCGGCCATGGCGCCCAAACCTAAGAGCCCGCAGACCCCACCGTCCACTCCCAGGGAACTGCAGTGCAGGCGGTAGAGCCGAACCGCCACCGCTGCCAGAATGAAAAAGGCCACGGCCCAGGGGACCCATCTGGGCGTGGAGTCTTTGTGGAAATCCCTATCACCCAATCGTGCGCGCATGCCTTTAAGCCTTCTTCATGGCGACGGGCGACAAATGGAACAATCTTGCGGGAAAAGGCGGAGCCCCCAGGAACGCCTATAAGCGCCTAGATTAATGGGGCGGGCTGACTATGTTGTAGCGCAAAATAGGGCCGGCAGCCAAGGGCATAGATTATTTAATGCCGGGAAAGGGCAGACGCGATCCATCAGCCCAAAGACAGGGAAGCAAAAGAGGCTTAGAACCCGCATCCGGCCAAGCCGTTTTCCCAGGCCCAGGCGCAGGCGCCCCCGCCCTTGCAGCATTGCCAACCAAGGCATAAAGCTAAAGGGCTAGCCGTTCCGGCTAACCACTTGTTTTCACTTGGAGCGGGAGACGGGAATCGAACCCGCGACCCTCAGCTTGGAAGGCTGACGCTCTAGCCATCTGAGCTACTCCCGCATCGCCCGCGAGTATAGCATGAGGCTTGGGGGCTGGCAATCGTCCCGCCTTTCGTTGACATGGGCTCCGGGGTGCAGTAGGGTACTTTGGGCTCGTAACCAGCCCATTATAATAAAATTTGAGGAGGAACTTACACCATGGCATGCGTGGTGATCGTGGGCTCCCAATGGGGCGATGAAGGCAAGGGCAAGGTGGTGGACCTTTTGACCGAGGACGCCCGGGGCATCGTTCGTTTTCAGGGGGGCAACAACGCCGGCCACACCCTGGTGGTGGGCGAAGAAAAATTCATTTTTCATCTGATACCGTCGGGCATTCTACACCAGGGCAAGGCCTGCTATATCGGCAACGGGGTGGTGATCGATCCCCAGGTGCTGTTGCAGGAAATGGAAAAGCTGGACCAGCGCGGGATGCCGGTGGGCTCGGAGAAGCTAAGAATCTCGGATCGGGCCCACGTGATCATGCCCTATCACCAGGCCTTGGACCTGGCCCGGGAAAAGGCCAAAGGCAAAGATGCCATCGGCACAACCGGGCGCGGCATCGGGCCCTGCTACGAAGACAAGGCCGCCCGGGTGGGGGTGCGCATGATCGACCTCTTGGAGCCCGAAGTCCTGAAGGCCAAGGTGGAGGCCAACACCAAGGAAAAGAATTTCTGGCTCACCCAATATTACAAGGGAGAGCCCCTGGACGCCGGCCACATATACCGTGAGTACCTGGAATACGGCAATATACTGCGGGACTACGTGGGCGACGTGCCCGCCGAGCTGCACGAGGTTTTGGCCGACGGCGAGAACATTTTGTTCGAAGGCGCCCAGGGCATACATCTGGACATCGACCACGGCACCTATCCCTATGTCACCTCCTCCAACCCGGTGTCGGGCAGCGTGAGCTCAGGCGCGGGCGTGGGCATAACCCGCATCGATGAGGTGCTGGGCATTGTCAAGGCTTACACCACCCGGGTGGGCGGCGGGCCTTTCCCCACCGAGCTGGAGGACGACACCGGCGCCTGGCTGCGCGACAAGGGCCAGGAATTCGGCTCCACCACAGGCCGGCCCCGGCGTTGCGGCTGGCTGGATACGGTGGTGGTGCGGCGTTCGGTAATGCTGGCGGGCATCACCGGCCTGTGCGTGACCAAGCTGGACGTGCTGACCGGCCTCAAAAAACTTAAGATCTGCACCGGCTACCGCACGCCGGAAGGCGACTTGATCGACACCATTCCGGCATCCTTGGAAAGGTTGGGCGCCTGCCAGCCGGTTTACGAGGAGATGGCAGGCTGGCAGGAGGATATCACCGGAGCCCGCTCGCTGAGCGATCTGCCCGAGGCGTGCAGGGTTTATTTGGACCACATAGCCGAGCTTTGCGGATGCAGGTTGAGCATTGTCAGCATCGGTCCGGGCCGCGAGCAGACCATCGTGCTGCACAATCCTTTTGCTTGATCAATAGCGTCAGTTTCTCGAGGCCAGGGCCGCGATAGCGGCTCTGGCCTTTTTTTATGATGGCGCCCAAGCTGGGGCCTTGGCGGCCAGCAGTCCAAAATTGCCGCCCGACAGGGCTATATGCTAGATTAATCATAGTGCGCTGATGGGGGGCCTTCTCACTTACATCCTGCCCAGCAAATCCGGCCGAGCCGCCTTTAGCCCGGGCGCATATCGATGCAGCTTTAAAACCTGAGCGCCGTCAAGCTTGCGGGCGGCCTTCAATCCAGGGCTGTGAGCATGAGACTATCCCATGCACATAACGGCGCAAGATCGCAGCGGACCCTGCCCACCGCTCTGATCATGAGCGCCTTATGCATAATCGCGGCGCTTTTGATGGGCTTTGTTGCCTCTCATCTCACCCAACTTGACCTGGAGCGGCTTTATCACGAATTTTATTTGCGTGAAGCCAGGCTGCTGCGCGCGGTTGCCCAGCTCAACCCCGCCCTTAGTAACCAGGCTGCGCTAGTGGCGATCAACAAAGCCTGGGATTCCCGCGGTCCGCATCCCAAGGACGAATACATTTGCATAGTGGACGGCAAATCAAGGCTGGTTTTGCATACCGCGCATCCGCAGACCGTGGGAAACTACTGCGGCACCAACCAAGTTACCGCCAGCCCCGCCGTGCCGGCCTCCAATCTGGAGCAATTGTATAAGCTCAAAACCGATTATGTGGGCGACTACATTTCCAGTTCGGGTCAGGCCCAGATAGCCGCATTCGCCGCCATGCCGGAAAGGGGATTGATGCTGGGGGTGCACCGCTCCCAGGATGCGCTGAACCAGGAGATCAAAACTTCCTTCCTTTTTCTGACAGGCGCTTTTTGGCTGGTATGCGGCATCCTGATGCCGGTTTCCTTGTATCTGGTCTATCGTTCCATCGCGGCCGATCGCCGGCATATCCTGCAAACCGAAAAAGCCCTGCGCCAAAGCGAGGAACGCCTGCGCGCCGTGCTGGAGGATGCTGACGACGGATTTTTCCAAAGCACCCCGGAAGGCAAGTTCCTGGAAGCCAATCCGGCCATGGCGCACCTCTTGGGTTATGCAAACCCGGAAGAATTGATCGCCTCGATCCACGATATGGCCAGCCAGCACTACGTGAAGCCGGAGAGGCGGTATCAGCTTTTTGATTTGCTGGAGGAAAACGGCCGGGTGCTTGGTTTCGATTGCCAGTTGCTCAGGCTTGATGGTTCGGCCGTTTGGGTTTCGCTTAATGCCCGTTTGGTGAGGGATAGTGATGGGCGGCCAAAATACATCGAAGGCTTTTCCCGTGATATCACCGCTAGGCGCGAGGCCACGGAACGCACCAAGGAGTCCTTGGTCGAAAAAGAAGTGCTGCTCAGGGAAATCCATCACCGGGTGAAGAACAACATGCAGGTGATTTCCAGCATGCTGAACCTGCAACGCGCCAAGATCAAAGCGCCGGAGGACTTGGCTCTGCTGCAAGACAGTCAGCAACGGGTGCACGCCATGTCTTTGATCCACGAAACCCTTTATCAAAGCGGTAACCTGGCCGACATCGACATGGCATCCTATATCAAAAGCCTGGCCAGCGGACTCTTGGTGGCCTATGACAAGCGGGGCCGCGGCCTAACCCTGCAGGTGGAGGCGGCAGGGGTCCGTTTGGGGGTGGATCAGGCGGTCCCCTGCGGATTAGTGCTAAATGAGCTGATCTCAAACGCCTTAAAGCATGCCTTTCCCCAGGGACGCCAGGGCCGGCTCGGCATCAAGGTGGCGCAAGGCGGGGATATGGTGCATATGGAGATCAAGGATGATGGCGTGGGCCTGCCGCTTGATTTTGTCATCGATACCCAGGGTGCGGGCCTAGGTTTAAGCTTGGTGCAGGGGTTGGTGGAGAACCAGCTGCAAGGCAGCTTCAGCTTGGCAAGCGAAGGCGGCTTGCGGGTGGTTATCGCTTTTCCGGCGCAGGCGCGCTGAGGACGGCCCCGCCGCCTATGGTTTCTTCCAGCCCCAAGAGCGACCTGATTTCGAAATATATCAAGCCCAAATACTCGTAGGTGGCGCGCTCGGAGAGCGACAAGCCATGCGCTTGGGGCAATAAATCCACAAGCTTAAATGACGACTTGCCGGTGGTATGGAAATCGCAAGGCGCCGGCAGGGGATGCAGTCCGTGCGCGCGGAACACCAAGAGAGCGCGCGGCATGTGGCTGGCCGAGGTGACCAAGCTAAAGGGCGCGCTGCCCAGGCTGGCGGTGAGTATCCGCGCCTGATCGCCGGTATCCCAGGAGGCGGTTTCCAGGCGCATGGCCGCCTGCGGAACTCCCAACTCCGCGGCCAGGGCGGCCATGGCCTTAGCCGCGGGCTCGTTTTCAAAAAACGACCCGCCGGCGAACACCAGGGTCGCGCCCGGCGTTTGTTTCCACAGGCGGAAGCCCTCCAAGACGCGGAGGGTTGTGGAGTTGCCGCAGCGGTCGGCCGGGGTGAGGATTGGGTTGCGTTGGCTGCCGGAGAGCACCACGATTTGGCTGACGCCCAGTTGCCTCAGCTCCTGGGGTTGGGCATAGGGTCCGGCCATGCGCTCCAAGGGCGCCAGGAGGACGCCGGCCAGCCAGGGCGCGGAAAACCCCCATAAGAGAAGCCCAGCCAGGATCACCAGGCTGGGCCCCAGGCGCCGGCGGGGATTCTTCAGCCAAATGAGCGTTCCCACCGCGCCCAAGCCAAGAACCAGGCCCAGGGGGAACAGCAACCGGCTGATCAGTTTTTTAAGGACAAAGAATAGAGACTCCACCATCAGGATCCAGCCGGCTTTGGCGTAAAGAGACTATCCCTCGACCAGCCCCTCGGCGCCTTCCAAATAATGACGGCCGCAAGCGCCGCAGGACAGTTTTTCATCCAGGCGCACCCCGCAGGAGCACA
>CAZDRW010000222.1:4922-6039 GCA_964507555.1 uncultured Desulfarculaceae bacterium | reverse complement strand
TTGCTGCGGCGATTTGTCTTGGTAGATCACGCCATAAACCGATTCGGTGATCGGCATCTCAACCCCGGCTTCACGGGCAAGCGCACGCACCGTCTTGGTGTTGATAACACCTTCAGCCACCATTTTCATGGAAGAAGTGATTTCCTTTATGGTCTCGCCCTTTCCTAAGCGATACCCCACCGTCCGGTTACGGGAAAGGTCGCCGGTGCAGGTGAGCACCAAATCTCCTAAGCCGGCCAAGCCCGCCAAGGTTGCCATCTGGCCACCTTTAGCAATGGAAAGGCGGGTCATTTCGGCTAAACCCCTAGTTATTAAAGCCGCAAGAGTATTGTGGCCCAAGCCGAGGCCGGAGACCATGCCGGCGGCAATAGCCAAGGGGTTCTTAACCGCCCCGCCAAGCTCGACTCCGATGAAATCCGGCGAAGTATAGACCCTAAAGAGTGGCGTTGAAAAAATATCCTGGACCAGTTTAGCGTTGCGGGCGGAGCGGCTGGCTACGGTTACCGCAGTGGGGACGGAGGCTGCGACTTCCTTGGCAAAACTCGGCCCGGATAGGCAGCAAAGGCTGCGATGAAATTCTTTGGGTAGTGCGTCCTCGGCAACTTCACACATGGTAAATCCGGAATCAGCTTCGATCCCTTTGGCGCAGGAGACGATAACGGCATCAGTCATTAAAAAAGAAGACGCTTTAACCAGCACTTGGCGGAAAACATGGCTGGGCACCACCATTACCACCACCTCGGCGCCTTCAATAGCTTCCGTAATATTGTTACAGGCAAGGATACTTTCTGGAAAGGTGAACCCCGGCAGGTAGATAGAGTTGGTATGGCTTTGGTTTAACTCCTGAACCAACTCCGGTTCATATGCCCATAAACGCACCTGATGGCCGGCCTTGGCCAAATGGATAGCCAAGGCGCTGCCCCATGAGCCTGCGCCGATAACGGTGACATTGCTGGATTGAGAAGTCATGACAAGCGCCCCATATGGCAAGAAAGTAATGTGAGCAAAGAGGCATTGTAAAAAGAAATGAAGCTGAAAGGAAGCCCTATGTGTATGGTGCTAATTCTTATTTTATTGGGTGCCGAAGGGGAGATTGCATTTTGATGAATAAATAATT
>CAZDRW010000222.1:0-4912 GCA_964507555.1 uncultured Desulfarculaceae bacterium | reverse complement strand
AAACTAGTGAATTTTTAGGGTTAAATTTGGCGCGCCCTTTTTCTAAACCTCCCCGTCTTCCGCTTCCTCCTCGTCGTCCAAACCGTTATCAGACTCGGCAAGGCTGGCCACGCCAACCAGACGCTCATCCTGATCCATCCCTATAAGCTTTACGCCTTGCGTGTTGCGGCCGATGATTCTTAAGTCGGCAATATTCGTGCGGATTATCTTGCCCTGATCGGTAATGAGCATTACGTCGTCATCATCTCCCACCAAGAGCGCACCCACCACCGAACCGTTGCGCTCCGTGGTTTTGATGGTGATTACGCCTTTGCCACCCCGATGCTGCAAGGGATATTCATCGATCTGAGTGCGTTTGCCGAAGCCGTTTTCCGTGACAGTAAGCAAAGACGGGGCGCCGGCCACGGCTTCCATGGCCACAACCTGGTCTCCGTCAGCCAGATCAATGCCCTTGACCCCAGCCGCGGTGCGACCCATGGAGCGCACATCGGTTTCGCGGAAACGGATGGCCTGGCCCCCTTGGGTTGCCAGGAATATCTCCATTTCACCATCAGTAAGGCGTGCAGCCACCAAGTGATCTTCCGGATTGATGTTAATGGCTATAATGCCGCCTGCCCGGGGGCGGCTGAAGGCCATGAGATCGGTCTTTTTGATGATGCCGTTCTGGGTGGCCATCACCACTTCGCGGCCTTCCGAGAACTCCCGCACGGCTAATACCGTAGCCACGTGGTCGCCAGGCTCAATATTCAGAAGATTCACAATGGCCTTGCCCCTGGTGGCACGGCCACCTTGGGGCAATTCATGCACCTTGATCCAGTAAAGGCGTCCTTTGGCTGTAAAAACAAGCATGTATGAATGGGTGGAAGCGATGAATAAGCTCTCCACAAAGTCTTCGTCTTTGGGAGTCATGCCTTTAACGCCCTTGCCGCCGCGGCGCTGGGAGCGATAGAGGCTGATGGGCGAGCGCTTGATATAGCCGGCGTGGGAGATGGTAACCACCATCTCTTCTTCAGCGATCATGTCCTCCAGCTCGATATCGTTGCTGGCGGCCACGATTTCGGTGCGGCGCACATCGCCGTATTGATCGGTCAGGGCTTCCGTCTCCTGGCGTATGATGGCTAGCACCTTTGCCTCTGAGCCGAGAATCTCGCGCAAGCGAGCGATTTCTTTTATAATGTCTTTGTATTCCTGCAGGATCTTTTCGCGCTCAAGGCCGGTGAGGCGCTGCAGTTTCATGTCTAGGATGGCGCTGGCCTGTATCTCGCTGAGGCTTAGCTCGGACATGAGCTGCTCGCGGGCGGCGGCGGGGTTCTTGGCGGCCCTGATGAGCTCGATGACCCGGTCCAGGTGATCCAGCGCGATTTTGAGGCCTTCCAAGATGTGGGCCCGGGCCTCGGCTTTTTTAAGGTCAAAGGCGGTGCGCTTTAGGATTATGACCCGGCGGTGATCGATGAAGTGGCCGAGCACCTGCTTAAGGGTGAGCACTTCCGGCCGGTTGTTGACGATGGCCAGCAGGTTGATGCCAAAGCTCATCTGCATTTGGGTGAACTTGAAAAGCTGATTAAGGATGATTTGGGGCTGCACGTCGCGCCTTAGCTCCAAAACCACCCTAAGGCCGTCGCGGTCGCTTTCATCCCTGATATCGGTAATGCCGTCGATCTTTTTCTCTTTGACCAAATCGGCGATGCGTTCCAGCATTCGGGCCTTGTTCACCTGATAGGGAATCTCGCTGATAATGATGCTGGTTTTTTTGCCCCGGGCCGCCACCTCGATGCTGGCCCTAGCCCTTAGATGCAAGGTCCCCTTGCCGGTGCGGTAGGCGTCCCTAATGCCTTGCCGGCCGAAAATAAAGGCGCCCGTGGGGAAGTCCGGGCCGGGAACATACTGCATCAACTCGTCAATAGTTATTTTGGGGTTATCTATCAGCGCCACCACGGCCCGGCAGATTTCGCCCAAATTGTGAGGCGGTATGTTGGTGGCCATGCCGACGGCGATGCCGGATGAGCCGTTGATTAAAAGGCTGGGCACCTTGGACGGAAGCAGCGACGGTTCGGTGAGCGAGCCGTCGTAGTTCTCCACGAACTCCACGGTTTCCTTGTCAATATCCTCAAGGAACTCGTGGGCCAGCTTGGACATGCGGACTTCGGTATAACGCATGGCCGCAGGCGCGTCGCCATCCACCGAGCCGAAGTTGCCCTGGCCGTCCACCAAGGGGTAGCGCATGGCGAACAGTTGGGCCAGGCGAACCAGGGCGTCATAGACCGCCTGATCGCCATGAGGGTGGTACTTACCTATTACATCGCCAACCACGCGGGCGGATTTTTTATAGGGCTTGTTGAAATCATTGCGCAATTCGCGCATGGCAAAAAGAATGCGGCGATGCACGGGCTTAAGGCCGTCCCTAACTTCCGGTAGGGCGCGGCCGATGATTACGCTCATGGCGTAATCCAAATATGAGCGTTTGATTTCCTCTTCGATGAGGATGTCTTGCTGGCGCTGATCGGTAGGTAGCACTTAATGACTCTGCGGTTAACGGTTCTTTTGGAGCGTCACCATCTAAACTTTTTCGGGAGCGAGTCTGATAATTTGGCGGCGCTGTTGTCCAATGGCTTGATAAGGCAGAATAAAAAGTCCCCCTGCCGCCCATTGGCCAACTGATGGATATTACCACTAACCATTGGAAAAGGCAAGGTTATTCAGTAAAATTAAGCTAATTGAAAAGGGTTGAAAGCAACCCCAAGGAAGACTTGGCTGAATGAAGAAACAAAGAAAAAAGGCCATAGTACATGAGTCAAAGGGTTATGGGCCAATCGTGAAGTGCTGGGAAAAGGATAACCCCGACAAAAAAGAGACTAGGTCTGGGTGCTGCGGAGAGCGGTTTCAAATTTTCCTAAAACCAGCCGCGCTATGTTGGGAGAAGGTATTTGGTTAAGAATTTCAGCTAGTAAACGATCGCGCAAATTAGCGCCTTGCTGCAAGCGCTCGGAACCAGCCGGGGTAATTATCAACCGGCGGGCCCGCCCATCGGTGGCGTCTTTTAGCCGATCAATAAGCTCGGACTCTTTAAGTTCCATGACCAGGCCGGAGAGAGCCTGGGGGCGAACACCCAAGCGGAAGGCGGCATCGGTGACGGTGATTCCCTTGCCACCAGCGGATGATACGACTTCAAGCAAGGAGAAAACAGGAAGCCGCAGGCCAGCTGCGCGGGCTTGGTGTTTACGAATTTTTTCAAGGCCGCGGGCCAAGCCGCCTACCATCTCAAGGACTTCCGCTGCATCATGAAGGAGCCGCGGATCTTTTCCCAGAGAAAAGTCTCTATCATTTTCGGTCATTGCTAAATTCAATTTGGCGCCACCTTTTTTGCGTAGCATTTGTCTGGAGGGAGACAAATGGCAACGAAGGCTGCCGCCTAAAACGAATAATGAGCGAGTGGGCTGACTAGGATGCAAATAACAGATTAGGCACTACAGCCGATTATGAAAAATTAGATTACGTAAATTAATTGTATATGTCAACAGTAAATTCAAAAAACCAATTTGGTAAAACTCAAACTTTCCCTTGTGCGGAAGCAAGCAAAAAGGATTCCCTAAATACGCAAAAAATATGGACTAGACTGATAATAATTGATATTTAATGCTAAGTGTACGACAACGAGATTTGGAATAACATGGGCGCATATATATTCACAAATGATGGATATATAATGGACTAGACTGATATAATTATAAATAAATATATAGTTGTCAATACGGGCTGGTTTTAAGGAAAATTGTGGTTGCTTGATCGCTGAACACCTAAATCACCGCGAAGAACCGCAGGCCGAAGAGAAGAAAAGCGACGCTTTTTTCCGAAAAGAAATTCTCGGCCAGAGGAGAAAACAAGCACACCATTGGCCAGCAGCATCGCCAGGGTCTCCTGGCCAAGCTGAGGTGGCTTTAGGGCATTTAGAAAAGAGGCAAACTTTAAAGAAGGCAAATTTAGATCACGGGGCGACCCTAGAGAACGAGCACTGCTAAAGTACACCTGTGGCGATTATGCCAAATATAATTACGCAATGTAGTGCCTCATATAAAGTATCATGCTTTGTTTGGGCATCATTGGGCTTAAAAATGCTTATAATAAGCTAATCAATATTAATCTAATTAATACACACGAGTACATTATATTATCTTAGTAAGTTAGCGGTTAAAGGTATGCCCTGACTGTGGCTGGGGTAGTGAAAAGCGAAAAATAGTTTCGTATTTAATATTTCGGTTGTTTGCCGCAAGAATGAAGGCTTTTGCGGCGCCTGTCTCATCAGATCCAGGCCCTTGATGCCATTTGGCGGACCCGCCTCGCGGTTTTACCCCCAATTGCGCCGTAATTTCTGACCGAAGCCTGGTCGGCGCCGACCTTTTGGGAAAAGCGATTTGTGGAGTGTACATAAGAAAGCAACAAGCTTGGTTAAGAATCAGGGCCCCAAGTTTTTCTGAAACAGAGCTGGTAAAGCCTTGGATGGTTGGAGAGTGATCATATAATAAGTGGCGGATATCGTGATATTGCGCAAAACCAACCGCCTTTTGCCAGTTGCTGATAAGCTTGCCAATTTGGTCTGTGACTCGAAACCGTATTCGGCCATAATTGAAAAATATTGAAAAATTAATTAGTAAGCCGGATAGCTGACACGCTGGGATTTAGGATTGCTTGCTGCAGGCCGCAAGGGGAGGTCTGCAGGTCAATGGGCCAAGAGATGCTTTAGTGGCTTTATATGGTGAAAAGCTAATATAATCTGAGGTTAGCTTCAAGAGCCGCGCTATAATTAGGACGAAATCGCTACTGCAGAGCAGGCCTTTACACTACGCTTTACCTGGAGTATCCTTGACCCGCAAAAAGGGGCTTGTTTTTGCCGCAAATGCAAACCGTGGACAGGACA